>DATFMH010000190.1:0-17792 GCA_035267045.1 Balneolales bacterium | reverse complement strand
TACATCGGACCCGGTTTCACAACGACGCCCGAAGGCCGTGCTATGAATAAGTATTTTATGGAACAGGGCGATCCGGACACAGCCGGCAAGTTTCACCTGAGTTCGATGGAATATGTCCGAACGCTTGGCGGCGACCCGCTTTGCCTGGTCACCGAGTTGCCGTTGTTCCGGGTTAACTTTGCCGATGGTCGTCCAACTAAAAAAGGATTACCGGAAGCCTACCTGGAATGGAAGAATACCCTGCCATTACTGAGAGCCAAACTGGATCGGGGTGAATCCATAGAAAACGAACTTCAGCCATTCCATATCCGGTCGTTACCTCTTTCAACTGCCATGAAAATTCAATTGCGGGCTATTGAGCTCGCGTTGCAAATCATCAGTAGATAGTTTCTTTAATTGACGAATGACCATCAACAAAACAAAAAACCGTCATCCCGGAGCCCGATCCGGTATCTCGTAAATTAAGGCTATGGGCTTTCATAGGTTTATTATTGGGATACGGTTTCCAGCCATTGATAGATTTCTCTAAAGCATGTCGCAAGTTTGCAACTTGTGACCGATATCACGGCTAATGTTCCAAGTTACAAACTTGAAACATTTTTAAAGATGCTGTCATCCCGAGGGACTCGAGGGATCTATTAGGGCTTTGAGCTTTCATATGTTTATAAACGGCATAAAGAATCTATCCCTTGTTAGATTTCTCCGTATCGATCGGATTGACAGGTTGAGTAGTTGTTTGGAAATTGTCAGAATCGTTGATAACACGATGCAGAATTTAGCCATATGCTAAATCATAAACCAGAAAGGCGGGTTTGTAATCATAATCAACACCTTTCTGGATCCCGGATCGGAGTCCGGGATGACGTCAAAAGGTGGTAACTTTGGACAAATATATAAGATTCGGTTCATAATCAGTGAATTCATTTTATTATTCACAAAAAACTGCGATCCCTCTTTCAGAATCGCAGATTAAATATGGAAAACTGATACTCCCTTAATAATTTATCTCTGTGTCCTCCGCGGTTTAAAATCTATGGTTTAGCCGTTTTTTGATCAGTCCGGTACCGTTCAAACCATCCTAAGATATAGGCCACTTTGGCCATCATGTTGCTGGGTTTGGCGGCAATATGATGATTGGCATCGGGAATACGGATCATAACGGACGGCACTTTCTGTAATTTAAGCGCTTCGTAAAATTGTTCCGCATCGGAGCTTGGGGTCCGGTAATCCTCTTCCCCGGTCATGACCATCGTCGGGGTTTTGACATTCCCGGCGTAGGTGATGGGTGAGCGTTTTATATAATTATCAAGATGATCCCACGGGTAACCGGCGAACCAGTATTTAACTCCCAAAGAGGGTAGATCAGCGGTCAAAACCCAGCTGTACCAATTGATGACCGGTTTGGCTACAACAGCCGCTTTGAAACGGTTCGTATGTCCGACAATCCAGGCCGTTAACACGCCACCGCCGCTGCCACCTGTGACAAAAAGCTGGTCGGGATCGATATAATTACGTTTTAGCACCTCATCCACGCCGGACATAAGGTCCTCGTAATCATGATCCGGATAATCATGATGGATCAGGTTTCCGAATGCTTCCCCGTAACTGGTGGATCCCCGTGGATTGATGTATAGCACTACATAACCGGCAGCGGCATATAACTGATCTTCTGCTGAGAAACGGGGACCGTAATCTGCGAAAGGCCCGCCGTGAATTTCAAGGATAAGCGGATACTTTTGGGAAGGATCAAATCCCGGTGGCTTGAGCAGCCATCCTTCGATATCACGTTTGTCATATGAGGATGGGAAATGGATTTCCTCAAGCGAGCCAAGCGTCAAATGATCGAAAAGTGAAGCATTTAAATTGGTTAACCTGTCTGATTTTTTTGAATCCATGCTTCCAACAGCAATATCAGCCGGGTGATCGGGAGCGGTTAAGGTAAATGCAAACTCTCCGGTTTTGGGAGAGACCGTGTATTGCCCGCCGGAATACGGACGACCAATACTTAAACCACCAATATTGTCAGCAAGCTCACTAACTTTTCCCTGTAATGTGATATAACCGATTTTCGTTACACCTTTATCGTCATATTGAAAGAATAATCCCTTTCCGTTTCGATCCCATTGAGGATTACGAACATCCCGGTCAAAATCTCCGGAGACAACACGTTTATTACTTCCATTGCGGTTCATCAGATACAATTTTGTCACCTGATAACCCTGGTAACGATCATCAAAACCGGTATAAGCAATTAGAGAGCCGTTGGGAGATATTACAGGATTGGAATCAGGCCCGTTTCGGTCAGTCAATGTCTTGACAGTACCACCTTCAACCGGAACCTCGTATATATCAGAGTTAAGTGGTACGTAGCTGGCGTCTTCGTGTCTATTGGCAGAAAAAATAATATTCGCGCCATCCCTTGTCCATATTAAACTACCGCCATCATCCACATTCCCGGAGGTAATCTGGTGAGGCGTGCCCCCTTCGGCAGGGATGACGAATAAGTGGGTATGACCGTGTGGGAGATAACCCCTGCCGTTAAAACGGTAAACCAAACGATCGATGACTTTGATTTGGGGTCCCCAGTCTGCACCTTTTGGGGGATTTGGTACTGTGAATGAAAGATCGGGTTTTGACGGGACAAACATGGAAAAGGCTATCATATCGCCTTTGGGTGACCATGTGAGTTCACCGGGGCCATGTTCAAGCGTCGCCAACCGGGCTGTTTGACCTGAATCCATCCATCTCACCAGGATATCAGCACCATGTTCTTTACCACGTGCAACATATAACAATCGATCGCCGGAGGGTGACCAACGGGGAGAACCGGCATTTACTTCAGGATCAGTGATGGGGCGCAATCCACTGCCGTCGGAATTGATTATCCACAGGCTGTGGCGTTCGCCATCGGACATGATATCGTACGAATTTCGAATAAATACAACTTCTTTCCCATCCGGAGAAATTTGCGGATCGGAAGCCCATTGAAGATCAAATATCTTTTTTAAGGTGAAATGGGTGCTGTCGGAGGATTGAGTTAATCCATCATTTGATAAGACCGTTTTGGGTCCGTTTTTAACAATAGAAAGAATATGTAAAGAATTAGCCTGTGCTTGCGAAAAATATCCAAGCAACATAACTGGAAATATTATAAGTGATACGAAATGACAGAATAGTTTACGGTTCATAAATCCTCCAAAAAATTAATTATCGTCATATAGTCATATAATATAATATGTTATACCATGAATTATAGGTATAAAGAAACGGTAACAGTTATTTAATAAAAATAATAACAATAAGTTAAATAAAAGTATCAGATAGTAATTATTAACAAGAGTGCCTAAATACCTAATGTACTTGACAAGGAGCAATTTTTATTTATTGGTAAAGCATAAAAAAAGCGTCTGTCTTATTAGACAGACGCTTCATCAAAAACGGTTAGAATGTTTTCAATACTGAATTAATTCGTGCCACCGGCATCGTTGCCCGTAGGATAAGCAGGCATATCGGCCGGTGCTTTAGGTAAGGTCATCGGTTTTTCTTTAATCTTCTTCATGATATAATCGATAGCCGTATCAAGTTGTTCATCTTTACCGGCCATGACCTCACCCGGAAGATTGTCAACATTAATATCTGGTGTCACACCATGATTTTCGATGGCCCACTTCGAGTCGAGGCCGTAGATGCTATTTTCGGAAACGACGAGGTCACCGCCATCGATCAGTTGCCATACATCATTATATCCGCGAACACCACCCCAGGTGCGGGTACCGATCAACGGACCCAAGCCGTACTTACGGAAATAAAACGGAAACATGTCGCCATCGGATGCGGAGTAGTGGTTAATAAGTGTTGCTTTATATCCGTGTAATACTTGTCCAGGATAGGGCATTTTGGCTTTAATACGGTTCGTACTCATACCGATTAATACACGCCGCAGACGTTCGAGCACGATTTGATCGATAAATCCGCCGCCATTGAAACGATCATCAATGATCAATCCCTGTTTATCCAGTTGCGGGTAGAATTGATGGATGAACTGATCCATACCCAACGATTCCATATCGGACATATAAATGTATCCGATTTTGCCGCCGGATTTTTTGTTCACATAGTTACGTTTGGTCGTAATCCAGTTATGCAGGCGCAGGCTTAACGAATTGCGAATAGGTTTCACCGTAACCGTATGCTCGTTTTTACCTTCGGCATTATCGGCCAGGGTTAAGGTAACTTGTTGCCCGACTGTGTTGACGAACATGCTATATGGGTTGGTCGGTGTTTTGAGCTGTTGACCATTTACAGCAAGCAGGTAATCACCTTCTTTGGCATTTACACCCGGCTCAGTGAGCGGAGAATGATATCCTTCACGGGAGTTATCACCCTTGTAAATTTTCTTGAAGTAATATCGACCGGAATTGGAATCGACACCATAGTCGACACCCAGAAGGCCGGTAGTATTATAGCCTTTGTTGTAATCCATATCTCCACCCCATACATAGGTGTGGGAGTTACACAATTCACCAATCATTTCACCGATAAGGTAATTGAGGTCTTCTCGGCAGCCAATTTCAGGTACCAGTCTGGCGTATTTCTCGCCTTCGTCTTTCCAATTAACACCGTTCATTTTGGTGTTGTAGAAAAAGTCGCGGAAGAGTCGCCATGACTGATGATACATCTCGCTCCATTCTTCCTTTGGATTGACCTGTATTTTCATATGATTCAGATTCAGCGCTTCGGCGCCCTGACCTTTTTCAGCAGATGAAGGAATCATGAAGAAACCCCCGTTGTGATGATATAATATGGTACTGCCATCAGCGCTTAAAGAAAATCCACGAGCTTTTTCCACTACAACGTGGCCTTTCTTTTTGCCTATATCATACATTTGTATGGAAGATTCACCGCTTCCCTTCAGGGGACCTTCAATTGTTTGAAGAGGCCCTGTTTGATAATAAACACTTTCTTTTGTTACCTGTAGGTTTCCATAATCTCCATATTCGATGGGGAGTGGAACCACGCGGTTCATCAATCCGTCCAGATCAATTTTAATTGGTTCGGAAGCACCCGGTTTCCATGGCCCGGCCGTTTCTTCTTTTTTCCTGGCTTTCGTTTCAGGAACCCCCTCATCCGATTTTGGAGCGAATGGGGTAGGCTCATCTTTTTGAAGGGTAGCAATATAGATACCATCCATCTTCAAAGTGGCGATATTGAATTCCGTTTCACTGAATGTCGGATTTTCATGGCGTTGGGAAACGAAGTATAAGTATTTGCCTTCAGGACCGAATACCGGATCAGAGTCGGCATACATTCCATCACTAACTTTAGTGACTTTTTTATTCGCCAGGTTATAAAAATATATTTGTGGAATACCACTTGCATTTATTTTACTGTAAGTCAGCCAATTTCCATCGGGTGACCAGTGATAATCACGGATCGGACGCTGTTTATCCTGATCAATCTTAACCGCTTTCTTTGTTTTGATATCGACATACCACAATGTGTGATTATTATCTGAATAAGCGAGTTTATCACTATTGGGCGACCATCTCGGGTTGTAGTAATATCCTTCCTTAGTATTAGTAACGAGTTCCTGGTTTCCGGAACCGTCAGAAGGGCGAACAGCCAATTCATTTGACCCGTTACTGTCGGTCAGGTAGGCAATCCATTTTCCGTCGGGCGACCAGGATGGATATTGTTCCTGAGCATTGGATGTTTGTGTGAGGTCACGGGTCGGGCCGTGTTTAGCCGGTACTGTGAAAACATCGCCACGGGCGCCGAATAGAGCTCGTTTACCATTGGGGGCTATGTCCATGCTTCGAATCATTTTGTCGGCTTGTGTCCAGCGTGGACGAGCTCTTACACCATCGGTAGGTACGGAAACATTGATCTTGTGTAAATCTTCAGAAGGAAGATCAAGCACATATAATGAACCCCCGTTTTGGAAGACGATACCATTGTTACTCAGACTGGGCCAGTCGATATCATAATTTTTAAAATGAGTGATTTGACGGAATTTTTGAGATTGGAGATTATACGCCCAGATGTTGAGCCGGCTATTGCTTCCCCGGTCTGAGACAAAATAGATCGTATCCTTATACCACATCGGATAAGTGTCGGTACCCTTCCACTTTGTTACACGTTCCGATTTATGTGATTTCAAATCGTAGATCCAGATATCCTGTGCTAAGCCTCCCTTGTATCGTTTCCAGGTGCGGAAATTACGGAAAATACGGTTATAGGCGATCTTTGTTCCATCCGGACTATAAGAAACAACACCACCTTTAGGGAGCGGCAGTTGTTCAGGGAGCCCGCCTTTCACGTTCACCTGGAAGAGTTGGCCGAACCAGGAGTTCCAGGTATTGCGACGCGAAAGAAATACAATATGTTTTCCGTCGGGTGTCCAGGTAACTACCATATTGTCTGGGCCCCAGCGGGTAGGAGGGCGTTGTACAACATCTGAATGGTAAGTAAGTCGATTTACCTTACCACCATCCGCAGGCATAGTAAAAACATCCACATTACCGTCGTATTGACCGGTAAAGGCTATGGTTGATCCATCGGGGGAGAATCGTGGCATCAGATCATACCCTTGATCGGTCGTTAAACGAACGGCTGTTCCTCCATCGCGGTTGACACGCCATAAGTTTCCGGCGGCCTCAAAAACTATCGTATTTCCATGCATAGTAGGAAACCGGCAAAGGACCTTATTGTTTTGATTGGATTCCTGGGCCCTTGATTGAAAAGGCGACCATCCTGCGAGACTAATCACCAGGATTAGAAATGGTAATAATTGCTTTTGTTTCATGTGAGATCTCTCATTGTAATGTTAAATATTTATAGATAAATCAGTTAATCCAGACTTCCTGTAAGGTAACAGGTTCAGGTATGATATGAAATTCCACGATTACAGACCAAACCATTTACAGTGATCAGTGATCAGGTAACAGTATCAGATTTTATCTCGTGACACCGCTCTGCGGTGTCATGCTAAATCGGACGCTCCGCGTCCATTCATAATTTGAAAGTAATTTCACGTTCAGGGAGGCAGAGCTTCCTTTCCCGCTTGAAGCGGAGAGCCCACTCACGAGAAAAAAGGTTTGGAGTATGGGACAGTGTGTTATTAAGTTATTAAGAAATAAAATTTCCGGAGTATGATATTTAACGCTCAATAACTCAATAACTCAATAACTCAATATACTTAATAACTAAGACTACGCTTTGCTCTATGCATTTCCGTCAGGCGGCATTCTTTTCTTCGGTCTCACGTTCAATGACAGCCACTCTCTGAAAATATTCTTTCATTGCTTTTTTGACTTTGGGAGCCAATATGATCGATGATACCATGGTGGGCACAGCCATAATGGCAAACATACCGTCAATAAAACTTATAGCGGCTGTCAGGGATGCAACTGATCCCAGTACAATTGAAAAAATATAGAAGTAATTATACCAGTGTTGTCGTTCGGCACCAATCATAAAACCAATACATTTTGTCCCATAATATGAATAGGTGAACATGGTGCTGAGTGAAAAAGTAATTACACTCGCCATCAAAACAACGGTACCAAGCGTTGGCATCGCCGTTTGAAAAGCATTAAGTGTCAGAGTTACGCCATCGTGATTTGTTGTTTGCCATACACCGGTCATAAGGATAGCCAGGGCTGTCATCGTACAAACTAATAGCGTGTCTATTGATGGTCCCAACATGGCAACCAACCCTTCGCGGATAGGTTCTTTAGTTTTAGCGGCACCATGAGCCATTGGTGCGGTACCAATACCGGCCTCATTGGAAAAAGCGGCACGCCGTACACCGGTGAGAATAATAGCGCCAACGGCACCACCCGCAGCCGCTCTGCCGGAAAAAGCATCGGTAACGATAAGTGAAAAATAATGCGGTATTTCAGCAAAGTGTAAACCTATGATATAAAGAACAGACATCACATAAGCCACAACCATGGCCGGAACTAACTTTGAAGCGACTTCACCAATCCGTTTAATTCCTCCAAAAATAACAAGCGCCACGATTCCGGCAATTATTGAGCCGACAATAAAATCACCCCCGAAATGAGACGAATGATTTGCAAATCCGGCCGGAATGAGAACAACATCACGTAATATCTGTGTAAGTTGATTCGCCTGAAACATGGGAAGGCATCCGAAAAAACCGGCAACGGCAAATAATTGTGCTAAAGGGATCCATTTTTTTCCAAGTCCCTCACGTATTACATACATGGGTCCACCCTGAAGATCGCCTCTGGAATCTTTACCTCGATACATAATAGCTAATGTGCAGGTGAAGAACTTACTTGCCATACCGACAAATGCGCTCACCCACATCCAGAAAAGGGCCCCAGGGCCACCCATTACTATGGCAACGGCAACACCGCTGATATTCCCCATTCCAAGTGTTGCCGCTAATGCACTTGAAAGCGCCTGAAAGTGATTGATATCTCCAGGATCATCGGGATCATCGTATTTACCACGTAATACATTTATGGCATGTTTTAAATATCGGAAAGGCGCGAATCCGGAATATATCATGAAAAAAAGTCCGCCACCTAATAACAGGATTAAAAGTGGCATACCCCAGGCATAGTTTCCGAACTGGACGAATATATGATTTAAAGTTTTCAGTGTTTTTACCGTTTATTTGGTTTAAAGAGAGATTTTTATAATAAAGAAACCGCGAAAGGAAGGCAAAAAATATATGCGCAAAGCGCATGATTACAGTTATTAAGTTACTAAGTATATTGAGTTATTATCTCGTCACAGGGCTCTGCCCTGTGATGCCGGGTTGGAGGCTCTGCGTCCAATCTGGTATGTAACTTATAATTACGCTATTGGAGGCAGAGCCCCATCACGAGTTAAGGCTTTATGTTTTTACTGGATGAACATATTGTTAATAGATCCTTTATTTCCCTTATTTCCTCAATAACTTAATAACTATTCCCAACGCTCGGCGCCATGCGCTCTGCTTTACTCAATATCCAAATCTACTCTTCTTTCTTTACCCTGGAAACAGCTTTAGCATTGGCGGTGTCTGCAAGATCGAAAAACCCATCCCTGAATTTGTCATCCGCCAGGTATTCCCGGATCCATTTTTTATCGATATAATGTTTCATCCGGAGCATCACACTTCCGTGTAACCACAACGAATCGGAGATCCAGATCGCTTCGGATTGACCTGTTGAGATGATGATGGGATTAACAGAGTAAGGTTTGTAGGATTTCAATTCATCCTGTTTGATGACCCCCGTTGTTCGTATCTGATTTAAAGCGCGGCTTAGATTTTCTTTGATAAGAGGACCTTGTTTAACAGCATGAATACCAATTTTTCGAATATTCTTTTGCTTGAGAATGCTTGAACAGTCACCGGCCGCAAATATTTCCGGGTAAGTAATACATTGCAGATGATTATTTACTTTCAAAAAATTTTGGTCATCAACGGGTAATCCGGCTTTTTTGAAAAAAGGATGACCCACAGATCCGGTAGCCCAATAGATAAAATCAGAATTTATGGTCTGACCGTTACTTAACGTAATCTGGTTTTCTACTATTTCACGAGGTTTGGTATTTACATGAACGTTGACTCCTCTTTCTTCTAATAAGGAAGTGACATAATCAGAAAGCTTTTTCTTGAACATCGGAAGGAGCCTATCAGTCACTTCCACGATATGTACCTGTAATTTGCCTATTGATATATCTCTCCGGTAAGATGCACTGACATTCAAGGCAATTTCTATACCGGCTGCTCCGCCACCGATAATACTTAGTATCTTTTGGTTTTCTGTTTCTCCCCGAAGATATTTTTTTAATCTCTCAATATTATATAACGGTTTAGTAGGGATAGATTTTTTTTGATCATACAATCCCGGTGTTCGTGAGCCGATATCAAAAGCAATCAGATTGTATGCGATTTGATCCCCGCTGTTTGTTTCGAGGTATCGTTTTTCGGGATGCAGGGCTGTAGCCGTATCCTCTATATATCGGATACCTGATTCTTCACACAACCTTTTTAAATTGATTCGTACTTCATCCCTGGAATAAACCCCGCCAATAAATTCGGGAACCATACCGGAATAGTAAAGATATTGATGATCGTTAATAAGTGTGATTTCCACATCAGGATTGGAAATTCCCCCGGGATCCTTCAAAAGAGGTAACATGGCGTGGCCGCCGCCTACCAGCAGTACTTTTTGTTTTGGTTCCATACCAAAAGGTTACGCAAAAAAATCATAAACGTCTAACCTTACTTAATGTGGTTTCAATAAAATGAAAGACTACAAAAAATTAGTTTCCCGATATCATGTGTTTACCACAACACCTCGTTTCCTATCGTCGGTGGTCTGTCGTCCGTCGTCTAAACCAAAATCCGCCTCATCACTTATCTGACAACCAATCGGAATATCATCCTATCCTCTCCGTTAGGAATTGCCATAAATGATACGAATATCACACACTACAGATCAAATATGTTGATTTAATAACAAATTTTTGTTAAGTGTCTTGTATGAAAAAAATGGGAAGGATATTATGAACCCGTTACGTCTCTTTAGTATAGGTTTGTTAATAGCCATGGTGACCAGTTGTGGTATTATTGAAAGTAAACAGTTGGGGAAACCCGGTCCCACACCCGGAAGGCGGGATTATACCTGGACCGTGGACACCCTGGCCAATGAGCCCGGCGGTTTTATTTATGATATCTGGGGTTCTTCTCCGAATGATGTGTGGGCGGGATCCCCGACCGGGGTACACGTTTTGTGGCATTTTGACGGAACTAAATGGGCTCCCTGGCCGCACGCCCAGCAAATCAGCCCCGGCTTCGATATTCAGTGCCTGTACGGGTTTGCCCGGGATGATGTATGGGGCGGAAGTGATAATGGCGAACTCTATCACTTCAACGGAGAGAAATGGTCGGTGGCCTTCACCTATTCCATTAAAGGAATGGGACAACCGGAATTTATTAATATCTGGGGTACTTCTCCCACTGATATCTATGCGGTTGGGTGGGCCTGGCCTGATACTGCCACGTCCGGGGCCTCCGTGAGGAGTTTTTTGCTGCATTATGATGGACGGAGTTGGAAGCAGCTTTTCGTAACTAATTTTGGGGTTGACTTTCAACGAGTTCGGGTGGAACACGGAGAGGTACTAATTGCGGGCGAGAAGTTAGGCCCACCCGATACAAACATGATTTACGGCTATGTAAATGGGCGTTTAGATGAATTATTGTCCAAAACCAGCGATGAAGCGTATACGGTATGGATGAACGACGTGGAAAATGAGGTTTATTTCGATGTTGGCAATACTATAGAGATCTACAGAAGAGGACATTTTTTCCCGGTAATGGCCCTTCCAGATTCGGAGACGGTTGTCGGAGTGAGTGGTCGAAATAAAAACGATCTGTTTATTTATACTTTTGGAGGAGTTCTCCATTATAACGGAACCAATACTACATACCTTCTCCGCATACCGGAAGATATGCCTGATTCTCCTTTTCGGGAAATGCTGTTCAAAAACCAGGTCTTTTTTACCGTATGGGATGTCAAAAGTGGAGTGACAAATTTAATCTATCACGGAGTGTTAGCAGACACAACGAAAACAAACCATATTCAATGAAACGCAAAATATTCATACTGATCGCATTATTACTGGCCGCGGCAAGCTGCGGGTTGTTTGAGAACAAAAAAGTGGCCCCCTTACCGCCCGGTCGCAGGGATTACACCTGGACCGTAGACACCCTGGCCAACGAACCCGGCGGGTTTATTTATGATATCTGGGGTTCTTCTCCGAGCGATGTGTGGGCGGGATCCCCGACCGGGGTACACGTTTTGTGGCATTTTGACGGAACTAAATGGGCTCCCTGGCCGCATGCCCAGCAGATCAGCCCCGGCTTCGATATTCAGTGCCTGTACGGGTTTGCCCGGGATGATGTATGGGGCGGAAGTGATAATGGCGAACTCTATCACTTCAACGGAGAGAAATGGTCGGTGGCCTTCACCTATTCCATTAAAGGAATGGGGCAACCGGAATTTACCGACATCTGGGGGACTTCTCCTACCGATATGTATGCGGTTGGAAGAGCCTTGCCTAATTCTGGATATCCCATGAAAAGTTTTCTGTTGCATTATGATGGCCGAAGCTGGAAGCAGCTTCTGGTAACGAATTTTGGGGTACAGTTTCAACGCGTTCGTATGGAACGGGGTGTGATATTTATAACAGGAACCCAAAACGGTCCCCCTAGCACCAATTTGATTTATGAGTATATGAATGGCCGACTGATCGAATTACTATCAAAAACAAGGGATGAGGTATATACGGTTTGGATGAATGATATAGGTAATGAAATATATTTCGAAGTTGGCAACGCGATCGAGATCTACAAAAGAGGACATTTTTTCCCGGTAATGGCCCTTCCGGATTCGGAGACGGTTGTCGGAGTGAGTGGTCGAAATAAAAACGATCTGTTTATTTATACTTTTGGAGGAATTCTCCATTATAACGGAACCAATACTAAATACCTTCTCCGTGTGCCCAAGGATATACCCCGCTCTCCCTTTCGGGAAATGCTGTTCAAAAATCAGGTCTTCTTCACCGTTTTAGACGTCAAAAGTGGGGTAACGAATTTAATAGTACACGGAGTTTTACCAGACACAACAAACAATCACAATCGATGAACGAAGAAATGCTCTAAAAACAAACAGGGACAGCGCTGTAACGCTGCCCCCTGATCAAACAAAGCAGCCCGGAAGGCGAGCACCTTATCCCTATTCATGAATATTTATTCATGGAAAGGCCGGGCTGTTTCTTTATCACCTTTTAAAATAAGAGGTCAACTCATGAAAATGAAATGGATCTTAAGTATACTGATGATAATACTGGCCAGTTCAAATCTGGCCGCGCAACAGACGGTTACAAAAACGGTGACGCTCAACCCTACCTACAAAACAGGAATTGTAAAGATTCCAACCCGGACAGGAGATATTTATAATCAAACCGCCAATCCGGATATTGGAAGTTCTCTGGTACAAGTAACTACCTATGACACCACCGAGACCGCACGGTCGTATTTTATCTTTAATATCAAGGATATCGCCCATGCCAATCAGGTCTCTATTGAAACGGTCAAGCTGAATTATACCGCATCCGGCTGCGGAAGTTGTACCTTTAAAATAACCGGTCCGACCAGCGTTGTGACAGGTCAATATGAAGCGGACTGGAAGGCGATTGGTAACGCCAATACCAAAGAGGGAGGCATTCTATATGGATCCAATAGCATTACCTTTTCGGGAATCAAGGATTATATGACTTCTCAGCTCTCTACCGATCAATTAATCCTGGGAGCGGCAAGCGAAAATGAGGGCAACCCCGGAAGTGCCGTTGGCATTTCCATAAACCTGACGGTAACCTACACCTATCAGGCCTATTCCATGACAGCTCAAAATGATTTTGACGGGTTATCCCAGGGGGGACAAATAGGAGTTGGGGTCGACACTAATGCCACAAGCCGGACCAGCCCCTATCCGTTTCACGCCATTAACGGTGATTCCATCCACCTGGCCGCCTACGATCACCAGAACGCCGACAATTACGAATGGGTGTTTAATAATACCGAGGCTCCTGATAATAAAAGTGAGTGGACTATAAGGGAAGGAGGTAAGACTAAACCATTAAGTAGTTCCCAGACGACCACATACACAACCAACAACGACCAGAACGCGGTTATCGCTGATAAACAAAAGGAACTGTACCATATTTTACGCAAGGACCAGACCCTCTTCGGAACCAGCTCGGCAGGGATGGTAGCCAAGGTGGTGAAGGGCAACACCGACTCCCTCAGCGCTCCGGCCAGCAAAACCCAGAACGGAAAAACCCTGCTGTTTGCCGGCTGGAAGGATCTGCCAAATGGTCTCTACAGCACAAATCCCCGGGCCATTACTCCTACGGATAACACCACCTATACGGTCCTGTACAAAGGCCACCAGATCTCCAACGATGCCAACGCCTACTCGGGCAACAGCCAGCGCCGTCTCATCGAAACCGAGTCGGGCGGGACCACCTGGCTCAGCCAGGTCTATACCAGCATGGGCTATGTCTGGATCGAACACTCCAGCGACGGAGGCCAGACCTGGACCATCGGCAACAATGGGAATCCACTCGGCACTGGTAAGAACCCTTCTATAGCTTTTACCACTGATACAACACCCTATAACTACATTGGTGTAATATGGCAAGCACCTTCCGGATCTCATTATGTGATTAAGGGACAAACGTTTAATCAGTCACAGAATATGTCCATGGTTCCGAGAATACTTTGATATTTGAACATGAATTAAACAGAAGAAAATTGGTAAAAGTAGTTTGGATTAAAAACCTGGTTCATCGTTTTAAAACGTCCACGGTCAACCGTCAATCGCCTATAAAAATGATTAGTTAACTTATCCCAAACTGACATTACTTAACCTTTTAATAACGGCATCACTCCATTAATCACAAACTGAACACCGATACATAAACCTATAAAACCCATCATGCGTGTCAGGGCGGTCATCCCGGTATTTCCAAGCAGTTTAACTACAAAGGGGGTCATTCGTAAAACAAAAAAGACAACCGTGGCTGTTAGTAAGATTGCACCAACGATTATCAGGTAATCAACCCATCCTGCTGCTGATGAGGAGAGTCCCAAAACAACGGCAATGCTTCCCGGTCCCGATAATAGGGGCATGGCTAATGGGCTGAAAGAGATATCTTCTTTCTCTTTGGCTTCATCAACATCTTTTGCCGTGAGTTTTCTTCCGGCTTTTTTGGGATTTAAAAGTGAAAAGGATGCCTGCATAATCATGATGCCACCTGCAATACGAATCCCCTGGAGGCTTATCCCAAAAAAGCTCATGATATACGTACCGGCTCCAAAGAAAATGACCAGGATCAGGATCATATACATACAGGCTTTTTTCAGCTGTGAATTACGTAATTCCTGCGGATCATCGATCGTAAGCGCAAGAAATACCGGCATGGCACTAAACGGGTTTACAACCGTAAAAATGGATGTAAAACTGGCCAATAAAAAAGTCAATTCCGACACCTTTGGCTTTTCCTTTCGAGAGTGAAAATTCTTAGATTATTTTTGAAAAATATGTGTTTTGCCGTCTGTAATTAAGAAAGACAAATATATCATTTAGATCATCCAATTTAAAGATTCAGAAGCGTTTGAAACGAAGTATTTTTAAACATTCAATAGAATGCAATCGTGTTGGCAAACGTTTCGTCTCATTGATATATTTCAGTTGGATTGTATATAACTAAAATAGTAGAAATATGAATATCACAAATGAGTTAAAAACCTTACTGGATACATTGCCCGGTAAAGTTGGAAATATTATTTCACAGGAAAGTGGTAAAAATCGTGATGTTATCCTCAAAAATATTTGTCAGCTATTGCAGGATGAGGTACCTGCGTACGACTGGGTGGGTTTTTATTTTTCGGATCCCGAAGTGGAACGGGAACTGGTTTTAGGTCCATACGTTGGTGAACCTACGGATCATATTCGCATACCCTTTGGACGCGGTATTTGTGGGCAGGCCGCTGAGACACTAAAAACATTTGTCGTGGATGATGTAAATGCCGAAGGAAATTACCTGGCGTGCAGCACTGATGTAAAATCCGAAGTCGTAGTTCCAATAATGAAAGATGAACAGTTTATTGGTGAGCTGGACATCGATTCACACGTGAAAGCCGGAATTAGCGGATACGACCGTAAAATTCTTGAACAGATATGTGAAATGGTGGCAAAACTGTTTTAAATATTTGGCTTTTTTATAAAAGCTTATAAACAAAATTGCAAAATCTGTTTTATTTATTAACATTATCTCAAACCTTAGCTAATTAATCTAACATTATTGTCAATGAGTACTTTTGAACTGAACGATGAATCTGCAATAGATTTACTTATTTTTTGGGTAGAAGGAGCTGATGGCCTGATGGGTTATGAGGAGGACAAGGAGGTCAATGAAATACTCAACGAAATGAGTTATAGTCCTCAAAATTATCAGCATACTATTAATTATTTAAATGGCCTGACTACAAAGCATATCGATGATAAAATCGATGAGGCTATAGAATGGACCAAAAAATATGAAGAACAGAAAAGACGGTATATTCTTGCTTTACTACAAAATCTTGCAGAGATAGACGGCCCGATGTCAAAAGAAGAGCGTGAAAAGATTGATGAGTTGCACGTTCGTTATGGACTATCCAATTAATCCTTTTTGATACATTTTAAAATAGAAGCCGCTTGTTATCTTATCAAAGCGGTTTTTTTTATTAACTATAGTGAAAACAGAGACAAGTTAATTTTAATAACATTTCAGTTCCTGCTACGCCTGCCTCGTGCTGCCTGTGGTTAATCCAAAATTATCCAGGCTTACAGATTAGCCCGTTATGAGCTTTTATAAAGCCGGCTCTGAGTATTTGAAATCCATTTTCATGAGCGTATAATCCCATTTGATGAATATCCATCAATTCTCGGTAACCGTAATTCATATAATCGGACATAATATTATAAAAAGCACGGCTTCGTAATTGATTACGGGGTGTCGTCATGATGGCATAACCTCCCGGTTTTAGGAAACGGCGGTGAAATTCAAATGCGTCCGGTTTGTACTCATCAGGGAAGTGCTCAATCAATCCGATGCTCACAACGATGTCAAATTCTTTGCCATATTTCAGATTTCGAATGTCATCCACTACGAAATTGATGTGCATATCCTCTTTATACCACACTTTAGGATGGCCTGTTGAGGTATCGATGCCAAGAAACGGATAGGCGGATGGGAATTTTCCGAAACGATCGGTTTTGCAAAAATCATCATAATCAACTAACACGATTTCGGCTCCAGGATACAGCGCTGCCAGTTGCATGGCTTCATAACCATCAGCTGCTCCCAAAAATAGAATACGTGGTTTCTTAACATCGAGATCTTTGAACAGTGATCGTTTACCACGTGGATCCCAGATAGCATCTTCCACACGGTGGACTTTATTCCAGATTGTTAACTGTAACTGTTCATGTAATGTTTCCCAGGCTCCAGGGATATTGAGCTTTAATAATGATTTTAAAAGTTTATTTCTGTTCTTCGCTTTGGATGAAGTGATATCCTTGATGAACAATTGATGGAAATGATAATTGAAGAATTTCCATCCTTCTTTTACAGGTAAATGCTGACCGTTTTCTTCTTCCCATTTCTTTTTGCCTTCGGCCCATTTATCCACCTTATACGGGCGGCCGACCTCTTTCCAGGTTAGTTTTCGCCAGTCTGTAGCAGAGTAATCCTCAAAAACATCCGGTTTCAGATCCCGGGTATCAATGGTGTAGTTGGATTTGTGCTCATAATGATTTATGGGAATGTCACGGTTTGCCATTGGTTCCTCCATATCAGGCGGTCAATACTTTCAACAGTAGTAATATTAATGACATCCGTGGAAAAAACAAACAAGGATGGATTTTGAGTTACTGAGTGTATTATGTTATTAAGGAAGGATATGATATACTTATTAACTTAATACACTTAATAACTGTTTTGTCTCGTCACAGGGCTCTGCCCTGTGATGCCGGGTTGGATGCTCTGCGTCCAGTCCTTTTAATTACGCTTCTGGAGGCAGAGCCTCATTCTCTCCGTGAAGGGGCAGAGCCCCATCACGAGATGAGAGCCCCATCACGAGATGAATTGTTCATTGATCATTGTTTACTGTGAATCCCCTTGTTCCTCAATAACTTAATACACTTAATAACTAT
>DATFMH010000189.1:0-29211 GCA_035267045.1 Balneolales bacterium | reverse complement strand
CATGCCTTCATAGGCTTCACCCCGATCGGTTCCGCTTGTGATATCCTGTGTGAGAATACTGGGAATATATTTTGTGATATCATTATTGTGAGAATCAACGGTAAATGTGGCATTCGTAACATAGGTAATGCCATAATCTTCTTTGACTTCCCCTTTTGTGAGTGTTATTTGATCACCACGTTTCAGGGCTTTGACATTAGGCGTTGCAGCATCGAGATATACACCGGACCATGCAACTGAACTATCCTGAATAATAACAAAACCATCGGCGGAATCGGCCATAACCAACGCTTTTACATTCATCGGCAATAATCCAACGCCGTCTAACGGGCTTGATCCGGGTTTTCCGTCTGGTGTTTTCTGAATTACAGAAATACTGTTAACCTGCTGATCCAATACGATAAACGACTCGGCTGCACCCTGTGGATAAGTACCAACCAAACCGCCATCATCAGTAGCTTTTATAGTGAAAGATACACTTGTGAAATTTGCAAAAGCCGGGAATTGATACGTATAAGTATCACCACCGGTATTCGTCATGGCCACAGTTGAATCTTTGGTACCGTCGTTATATATCAACTCAACCTTTTGTACTGTAGCACTACCATCAGCCGTAATATCAGCACTTACCGTAACCTGATCGGTTGATTTGGGTGTTCTGTCGGATATGGTAAAATTGGCAAACGATGGAGGATAACCGACAACCGTAACGTCATTAGGCCAGGAAAAACCATTTTGACCGTCAACATTTTTAGCACCATTCAACCAAACGATACCGTCATCCCATGGATTAATGGTAAAAGAATCCATACCCGTTGCATTTAATGCATCCGGATCATCATTATTCAGGGTTATGAAACCTTTAACATTAACCACGGCTCCGGCCGGCGGCGGAACAAAGTTACCGTCTTCCGTGTGGCGATAATTGTATCCTGTACGATAAGTACTGCGGTCGTTTCTGTATCTCAGCGATGTGTCATAAATATAGATGAGGTTATCACCTTGTTTAAGAGCCCAATTAGGACGATCACCCGTTGATACATTCGTTATTGTGGCATTGTCAATCTCAACATAACTTCCAACATATTTGGAATAATTAGCCAGATTCAGCTCCATAGTTCCATCAGTGTTATACTTATTCAGATCACTGACAGAAACTTTTATCGGGTTAAGCAATGGTTTGAAACGAGCAGGATCAACACCTGCATTGGTACTGATATCTGTAATACTTTCCAGATCAAACTGTGCTGTATTAGCATAAAATGTCAACCTGCCGGTGATATCAACTACATCCCCCCGGTTGAAATTTTCGATCATGGATACATCCGTTTCCACTATCTGCATGGACATACCTTCTTTCCGGTCACTCATGGCTGTTGTATCCGTCACAAATACGTGAATACGACTGATGCCGTCAGTACTCTGGGTATAGGATGCCAATCCCGAATTTTTGGGATAAGCAACGATAACTGCTGTAAATGAAACCAGCGAGTCTTTCAATGACTGATTAGGTATATCGGATTGTGCTGTGAGACTTGCATAAGTATTCAAATCTCTGATTGTTACTCTTTGGGGTGTACTCTGGGCGAATGATGTTTGTATAACTAAACCAATCAACATTACCACAAGAGACAATCCTTGTAACATTTTTTTCATGATTCTTCCCCTCCTGTTAATTTTTAGACACGAAGTCTATTTTTATTTGATTATGGCAAGTTTTCCTCTTTGAACTTTGCCTGTTTCCAAATCTTTGACGGTGTACAGATACAAACCCGTAGACAGGTTTTGCCTGCTTTCCGACAATAAGTCCCAGGCATGTTCACCTCCTGACATGACCCGGTTATCCGAGCTGAAATCATTAAACCATCTTATGTCCCCCTTATAGGTAGCGGCGTCATGTTTCAAATCGGCGACAATTTCACCTGCCAGGGTATAAACCCTTATTTCCGCTTTGTCAGGCAGATTATAGAAAACGATTTTTCTTGTAAGTGAGTTATTTCCGTCCCATGCGGCATTTACCCGGTATGGATTTGGATACACTCCAACTTTGGCACTTTCACTGTTACCTGTTCCCGAAGCGGCTGTAGTGCCGGGAAAAACTCTCACGGCATTGGCGTTCGGACTCGATTCAAGAGATTGTACTTTATAGGTGGAATTTCCCCCGTCGAAGGCCGTAACCGAGAATTGATACTGCCATCCTGATAACAGGTCATCTACATCATATTTATACCAATACTTCGTCGTATCACCGTCAAATGTTACAGGTTTAGCTAACGCTATATCGGTGAAACCCGTATTATATCCGACACTGTTACCCACGGAATCATATTCAGCGATGACCTGTGCTCTTGCTGTTATTTTACCATTTATATCGTCCCCCAGGTTCGAACGGTAAACTCGATATCCTTCAAAATCTTTTTCCCCTGAAACAGGATCAATTGACGATTCCGACCGTTTATCCCAATAAATACTGACTTTACCGGCACCAACTTCAACATGAATCTTTGGAGATCTCGGCGGCTCCGGGATTAAATATCTATCCAGTTTCCCATTTTTATTAATATCCTCACCCGGATCGAGTACTCCGTTACCGTTTTTATCCTCACCGTAAAACGTCCGGTATACCCAGCTCAGATTTTTAAGCAGGTTAACCCGCGTTCTATCATTGTCAATCTCCTTTTTAGTCTTACCACCTATGGTACCAAGTCCCTGATACTCATCAGGCTTAAGGGCCCCTGTAAATGCAAAATATACATCAAATGATTGCCCCGGTGCTATTTTGGAGAAAGGGCCAATTGATATGAACGATATATAGTTACCGCTTGAAGTTGTACCGTCTGTCCTGAGTTTTTCACGATATGCATCGACAGGAAATTTTTGGCTCATCCGGTTATATCTGTCCTGATCATCGGCAGGTGCCCGGAAATCGCCCGCTCCCGAACTGAATAACCAGTAGCTCGGACCTACGTAGGGTGCTTTAAGTCCTTTGGATTCCAGATATTTTTTATTGGATGGGTGATAAAAATTATCATTATACTCAGCCCCAATAATCGATATCGCCCCATAGGTATTTAAACTAGGATTATCAGTTGATCCTGCATCAAATACATAGGTTGTATATAAACTGTCAAGATAACCGATTCCGTTTTTGTTGTAGAAATTAGATCCAGTTTCAATAGAACTGTTAACATTTCTGTCCACTAAATCGGCATACATCCCTACATAAACACTATCCCATTCCTGGTCGCTGTTGTTTGTTATCGTATAGTGAAGTATGCTGAAACTCTCCGTAAAACTGAAATTCCAGTTGTAACTTTCGAGCCTGGCATCAGCAAACAGGGGATGATCGTGATTTCGTATAGGAACCGACCCTTTTTCCGTCTCAATCGATACTCTTTTATCAGAAAAATATGCAATCAAATCCTGATGACTAACAGCTAAGGGCGAAAATAATGGCGAATCCAGTAATGATGATCGTTCTTCGACGGGTGTTCCGTCATTTGTAAATTCAAAACCAGCCTTTCCAGTTGAATAACCGGATGAATTTGTCACAGCCGCCGTGGATACCCGAAGTTGTGCCCCACTGGTGTAAGCTCCTATCCATAAGCCGGCTTCAAACAAGTGTTCCTGGCCCGAATTTAATGGATATTCCATACTGGGATCGCCACCGGGATTACTACCTACGTCAGGCTTTCCTATTGTCCCAACATTCGTTATAGAAATACCAATATTTCCGGTACTGGTAACTTTTCTGTCAAAAACCTGCTGCCCCCTGACGGCACTACCACTAAAAAGTAATATAATTACTAAGCTAATAGCCCTCTCAAAATTCATATTTTTTCCCTAATAAATCTACCACTGTTGTTATTGAATATAAAATTTTCCTGACGTAAGTAAAATAAAATAATTGTCAACAAATTAATGACTTACATGCATTTACATTTATATATATAATTATAAACAATTTAGGATATATATTTATATTCTTTAGACGGTGGTTTAGGGGAAAATTAATTGAAAAGTCAAGCTGTTTTGTGTTAAATAACGATTAATAACGTGTTACGAAATCAATATTTTATCGACAAGGATTGTTAAAAATTTCCTGGATTTTTTTATCTTATCACTGTTCTCAAATTGATCGATAAATGATCTCTCGATTGTGGTTTTTAAAAAAAATATAAATTATACACTTAACAAAACGTTATGAAACGTATTATACCAATCCTATTATTAATTTTTGCTATTCCGCTTGGTGTATTTGCCCAAAACACCTACAAAATTTCCGGAAAGGTTATCAGTAAAGCTGATAATACCTCTCTTCCGGGAGCCAATGTAATTTTAGAGGGTACAACATATGGAAACGCCACAGATGTAAACGGCGAATTCACAGTAAGCGATGTACCTGCAGGGAAATATACTTTAAAGATTTCCTATGTAGGTTACACGGCAAAAGTAATGAGCATTAATGTTGACCATAATGTTAATGTAGGTACTGTAGCACTCAAAGAATATGAATTCTCAAAAGAAGTCATTGTAAGTGCTAAACGAGCTCAATTCCGTAAAACACCTGTTGCTTTTGCTTCGGTGGACCAGCAAAAGATTCAGGAATCTGCTGCTGCCAGCGGACAGGACGTATCTATGGCAACTGCCGATATTCCTAATGTTTACGCGACCGGCGGTTCCGGTGGTGTTGGTGACTCACGCTTAACCATTCGTGGTTTCAATGACAATTATGTCGGATTATTAATTAACGGGGTACCCGTAAACGATATGGAAAATGGACATGTTTACTGGTCTGACTTCTCCGGTCTCGCTCAGGTAGCCAATAACATTCAGGTTACCATGGGAATGGGTGACAACCCGTTATCCACTGAAGCCGTTGGTGGTACCGTAAACCTTACCACATCTTCACTGAAATCACAAAAAGGCGGAAACATCACCTATCGTACAGGCGATTACAACATGCAACAACTCGGTGTTCAATACAGCACGGGTTTGATGGATGCTAAAAATGGTGGAAAATACGGCGTAACGGCTCTTATTAACCGTCGTACCCAAAACAGCTATTTCAAAAGCAGTAAATTCCAGGGATTTACCTTTTTCATGACCTTGGGTTATACCAAAGGTAACAACACCATCAATTTCACCGCTTTTGGTTCTCCCCAGTTACACGGTCAACGTACTTCTGCTCAAACCATTTCTACATGGGATCAGTACGGACATAATTACAACCCGAACCTCGGTTATCTCGGTAGCGGTAATACACAACAGCTTATCAATTCACGTGAGAACTACTACTTCAAACCAGTATTCTCTATTGATGATACTTACCGCATCAGCGATAAATCAATGCTGACCACTACCTTGTATTACAGTTGGGGTACCGGTTACGGTTCAGGTCCATTAACTGTTTATGGATATAACCTGCCTACAAATCCAATCAATGGTTTACTCGACTTCAACCAGGTTTTTGCAACCAATGAAGCTAATGCTGATACCGTTTACAATGCAGCCGGCCAAATAATAACCGGTAATGCATCCAAAGGTATCCTCCGTGAATCACATAACGATCACAAATGGGCCGGTATCATTGCCAATTACAAGCAGGAACTTTCAAAACAACTGACCTTGAATGTTTCATTTGACGGACGTTATTATGTTGGTTCTCACTATCGTACAGTACGTAACCTTTTAGGGGGCGACTTCTGGGTTGAAAACACTAATCCCAATCTGAATTATGATAACAGTGGATATGGAAAAACCGGTAATATTGCCTTTTATCCGGGTGATAAAATCGCTTATTATGATAAAGGTTATGTAAAGAAGTATGGACTTAACGCCCAACTGGAATACACAAACAACACAATTAGTGCATTCTTAAACGGTAGTATTTCCAGTACCGGATATGCCCGTAAAGATTATTTCATCCTGAACAATCCTAAGACGAAATTCTACAACTTTACAGGATATGTCTTAAAAGGTGGTGTAAATTACAACCTCACCGATTGGTTGAATATTTATGCTAATGGCGGTTACAACAGCAAAGCTCCTTACTTCAGCGGTGTATTCCGTTATACCAATACACCCATCGAAAACCGTCGTAATGAAAGCGTATCTTCGTTTGAAATAGGCCTTGGTTTAAAACCAAATACTCGCAGTAACATCACCATGGATTACTACTTTACACGCTGGGGTAATCAAACATTTAATGTAAGTAAACCGGCAGCACCAGGATCCAACGATTACAACTTATATAATGTAAACGGCCTGAATGAGATCCACCAGGGTTTCGAACTCAGAGGTAAATATACTGTAAGCCATGACTTTTATGTACATGGTGGTCTGGCCATTGGTAACAACTATTACGATAACAATGTCAGCTCGGCTATCTTCAATAATAATCATCAACAAGTCGGTACCGCTGACCTCTATATTAAAAACCTGAAAGTTAGTGGTGCACCACAAACGACAGGTTCCATCGGTTTCCGTTATCGTTTTGAAGTAGGACAAAACAACGGTACCTTCTTTATTAACCCGATGGCACGTTATTACGCTAACTACTATGCCGCATTTAATCCTACTCGCCGTACACAACAGGGAGATCAAAATCGCCAGGCATATAAAGTTAGTCCTTATTCCATCATTGATGTTACCACAGGTTATCAGTTCCCTGTCAAAGGACATTTTGCAGGGTTGAATTCTGCCGAATTGCTTCTTAGCCTGACCAACATCATGGATGCCAATTATATCACCAATGCATACGACAACAATGGTACATTACAAGCATTGGATATATTCTACGGTCGTCCGAGAACGGCTACTGTTTCTATGAAGATTAATTTCTAAACTGTAGACGATGAATTATTCAAGGGGATTGCAGGTTGCAATCCCCTTTTTTTATTCCACACAAAAAGAAAAATCCTTCATCTCATCTAACATGAATAAAAAAGCAGTCCTTCTTTTTATCCCTTTGTTACTATTTACGGCATTCAAACCGGTTCATAAAAAATCACCGAAGAGGCACCCCGTTCCTCTCTTACTTATATCATTTGACGGCTTTCGCCACGACTATCTTCAAAAAGCACCTACTCCTCATATGGATGAACTCGTCAAAACCGGGGTCCTGTCTGAGGGTATGATTCCGATTTTCCCATCCAAGACTTTTCCGAATCACTACACATTGGTTACCGGACTTTATCCTGAGCATTCGGGTATCGTGGCTAACAGTTTTTATGATCCCGCATTTAAAGCATTATATAAAGTCGGAACAAAATCCGTTCAGCAAGGGAAATGGTATGGAGGCGAACCCATCTGGGTTACGGCTGAAAAACAAGGATTTAAGACCGGAAGTGTGTTTTGGCCGGGTTCCGAAGCAAAAATAGCCGGTAAATACCCTGACCGTTATCTTCATTATAACGGATCAATGCCTTTGAAAGCCCGTGTCGACACAGCGGTATCGTGGTTGAGCGGCCAACAAGATTTCAAAGCCGATTTTGTCACACTTTATTTTAGCAATACCGACGATTACGGACATCTGTATGGTCCTCAATCCGATTCTATTAAATCCGCTATTTCAAAGCTGGACAACACGATCGGTTATCTGGTAAACCGGCTTAAAAAAAGACATGTATGGCCGAATATTAATATCATAATCGTATCCGATCATGGAATGGCACAGGTCTCTCATAAGAAAGTGATTTTTCTGGACGATCTTATTAAGCTGGATCATGTTCGTATTACCAGTAACAACCCGATTCTTTACCTTCAACCATCAAAAGATAATGTTATTCCTGTTTATCGTAAGCTAAAACGCTCAGAACACCATTACCGGGTATATCTGCGAAGTCAACTACCTCAGAGATGGCATCTCAAATCGAATAAAAGAGTGGCTGATATTGTTATGGTAGCTGATCTTCATTATCAAATACTCACTCATAATCAATTTGACAAAATTGAAGGAAAGGGTTATTTAGATGGCGGTACCCATGGTTATGATAATGATGAACCTGATATGTACGCTTTTTTCCTGGCTCACGGACCCTCTTTTAAAAGAGATCTGATTATCAAACCATTTCAGAATATTCAGATTTACGACTTAATGTGTAAGTTATTAGATATAGAACCGTCCCGGAATGATGGAACAATGAGCAGGCTTTCTTATATATTAATAAACTAACCGTTGCATTTAAGCTAAAGTACCTTAATATTTGACCTAGTAATATTATCACTTAAAAATCATCAAATTTTAAAAAATGGCATATATAGTAACCGAACCTTGCATTAACTGTAAATACACTGATTGTGCAGCTGTTTGTCCCGTTGACGCATTTCTGGAGGGACCAAATTTCTTAACTATCGATCCGGATGAGTGTATCGATTGTGATGCATGTGTTTCCGAATGTCCGGTTGAAGCTATTTATCCTGATGATGAGGTGCCTGAGAAATGGGAACACTACATTGAATGGAATGAACGTCTGGCTAAGAAATGGTCTGACCACGTTATAAATGAAACCAAAGGCGGGTTACCTGAGGCTGATAAATGGGCAGATATCGAGGATAAAGAGGACGAACTAAAAGAAGACTGGGATTAATCTTCTTTTCTCTTTGTGAACCATTATTCATTATAAGCTCTTATCATAAACTTTCTAATGGTTCAGAGTACAAAAAAAAATATTACCTCTGAGCACCTGGTCATCAAAGACAAGGTGCTCGATTTATCCCATCCGCAGGTGATGGGTATTCTGAATGTTACGCCCGATTCTTTTTCTGATGGCGGCCGGTTCATAAATGAAGAAATAGCCCTCGATCATATTTATGAAATGATAGAAGCCGGGGCTTCCATTATTGATGTGGGTGGTGAATCAACGCGCCCGGGATCCGATCCGGTCGATGTCAGTGATGAATTGAACAGAGTCATACCCATTCTTAAAAGAGCTATTCCCAAATATCCCGACACCTTTTTTTCAATTGATACAACAAAATACGAAGTGGCCCGGGAGGCATTAAAAATTGGTGCGCATATGATCAATGATATAAGCGGCCTGCAAAAAGATCCCCGGCTGGCAGATCTCTGTGCTAAATACGACGTCCCTTTGATTATTATGCACTCTAAGGGGGATCCCAAAACCATGCAAAAAGATCCCGAATATGATGATGTCGTTGAAGAGGTTAGCCGTTTCTTTAAAGAAAAAATAAGCCTGGCTCAAGCGAAAGGCGCTACAAAAATAATTATTGATCCCGGAATTGGATTTGGCAAAAAACTTGAGCATAATCTTGAACTGCTCGGCAATC
The DNA here is from genome assembly GCA_035267045.1 of Balneolales bacterium. Lineage (GTDB taxonomy): Bacteria > Bacteroidota > Rhodothermia > Balneolales > DATFMH01 > DATFMH01. Next base: position 19,920 of record DATFMH010000189.1, on the reverse strand, counting down.
TCGAAACTTTCAGAAAATTCGGTTGCCCGATCCTGATAGGCGCATCACGGAAATCGATGATTTCCCATCTTCTGGGGAAACGGCCGGTACCGGAACGCCTGTCGGCTACACTTGCTATCCACTATGATTCCATGATGCGCGGAGCCCGAATAATTCGTGTTCACGATGTGAAAGAAGCCTCGGATACCGTAGCGATATTTAACGCTATACAACGGTATGTGAGTACTTAGAGTTAGTGTTATAAAAGAGAATGGAGAAGTTTTTTGCATTGATCACACTTATGGCGAGGCTACGGAAGGGGATCGCCACGTCTTTCATTCGGCGTTCGCCTCCTTTCATCCTCGCGATGACAGTCGGGGTGTTGTGTTATCCCTCAAATAGGTGGTGTCATCAAGTGAATATGGCTGGTTCTGTTAGTGCGTAATTACAAAAAACACTACACATCAATGGTGTCATTGCGAACGCAGTCTGCCCAAAAAACATTTTGGGGAGCGCAGTGCGGCAATCCCCTGCCGTTGATCAGGGCTTATGGTAAAACCACGGAAGGGGATCACCACGGACATGCGTCCTCGTGATGACAGTTGGGACGTTTTAAAAAACGTTAAAAACCCAACACCCAAAGTCTAAAAGAGACAGAGTCTCGTAACGGAATAACTGCCTTTCATCGATGATCCCAAGAATAGGGGTGACCAGCAAAGCCGGAATATAAATCACCGTCGGCTGAAAAATAATCTTTTGGGACTTTTTTTCTGATTTTTACATAATCTGACTAATCCACGTATAACGGGCCGGTTTTTTAAGAATTTGAAATTCTATCGAACGACAGTGATTGTCAATTAAGAATTGTGGCTGTGGAGAGCTTGATTGGGTAACATCCAAATGAGGGAGCAACTAACCAACTGAATCATTAATTAATTTACCGGCAGTGTCTAAGGTCAACAAACCAATAAATGAAAAGGTCTTATTTATTTTCAACATAGTTATACAAACTACCGCTCAATTTAATAATAAAAAGTACTTCTGTAAAGTATGTTTTTTTGTTGGACATAATTAAACTCAGAAAAATTTAAAGTAACGTGATAATGATATGGGGTGTTTTCTTCCTTAAATAGTTTTAAGTATGCTTTCAGCTTCGGTTAAGGTGAGTTAAGTAAGTTGTAAGTAACAAAATTAGAATTTCAATAACGAACAAGGGTACAACAATGAAGAGAGTAACAATTATCACCGCGTTATTACTGGCTATCGCATTACCATCATCTGTAGTCAGGGCTCAAAATAATGGTTCGAATAATAATGCCACACCACAAATGAACATGATGCAGGGTCAGGGCATGATGAACATGATGCAGGGAAACAAGATGAATGGTATGCGCGGAAATATGATGGGTATGATGAGCATGATGCGTAATCGAATGCAGAGCATGATGAACAATCCGCGAATGCGCATGAGAATGTCTGTTTATGTCCTTCCTTCGCTTGATGTTTTAGGACTTAAGGATGAACAAAAAACGAAACTGAATAAGTTGAAGTCCGATTACATCGCAAATAATAAGGAGACTCGTACAAAAATTCGGAATTTTCAGAAACAATTGAATACCGAACTGTCTGCAAAATCACTGAACATTACGAAAGTGCGTAAACAGGTAAAAGATAAAGCCAAAGCCCAGGGAGATTTACAACTTTCATTCATAGAGACGTATTATAATATGCTTAATGTTCTGACTCCAGATCAAAAGAACAAGCTGCAAAATATGAATACCCAATCATTTATGACGGCCATGATGAATAGTATCCCTATGGGACAGATGATGGCGTTGTGTCCAATGAACGGATCCGGAAATAATGGCATGATGAGTGGACATGGAATGATGGGAGGCCGCGGTATGATGAATAACGGAAATAGTAATTCGATGATGAATTGACTACCCGGTTATATAAAAACAATATTATTTACTTAGGAGGTGAACCGTGATGATGCACGATTGGATGATGAATAACCTGGGAGGGGGATGGATGATGATTGCCTGGTGGGTGGTCATTATTGTTGCAGTCGTGTTGTTCATTAAACTTATGCCTTCCGGTTGGGGATATAACTATCCGTATACCAATGAATCAGCTCTTGATGTGCTTCGCAAGAGATACGCTAACGGGGAAATATCCCGTGAGGAATATGAAGAAAGAAGACAGGTTCTTATGCACAGCTGATGTCCCATTTTCAAACGTAACATCAAGTAACATAAAAGGGATGTTGTTATATCATAATGGCATCCTTTTTTATTTTACATAGCTTGATAAATGAACATACCGTAATATTCCGCTTGTAAATAGTGTCCTGTATTTCTGGATGCCCGGTCGGGGCCGGGCATGACATCCGGTGGGTTCGGTAGTGTTGTGAATTTACTCCCCGGTAAACTAAACCTATTAATTATACCCACAAAATACATTATTAGGATAGGACAAATTTAATATATCCGGTTTTACATTAGTTAGATCAAACTTGAAAGTTGGATTTTTATCTGTCTGTTCGATGATCCAATGACCATTTTCGAAATAGTAATTAAACGTACCGCTCAAATATAGATTCATAGGAACAGGTGATTCAGAATAATTTGGACAATCGTTCAACTGTATTTGATAATCATTGAGAATCTTGAAATGTCCCGACCAGTTAAAATGGAAGATGATATTTGTACCACCAACAAAAAGACGGGTTCTGTAATAATAACGCATGCTGTCCGGAACAAATCGAAACCATATAACTCCGGAATCCAATGTATGTGATGTATTGTTGGTATACCTTTTCTTAATGGTGCCTTAATAGGGCTTATTTAAAATAATTCCAGGATTTGAGCCCCTAAAATGATGATTATAACATCCTCCTGCTAAAAGTAAAACCACAAATAACAAAAAGGGAAACAATAGTAGTTTCATATCAAACTACTAATCATAAAGATAAAAGAACCACCATTGACTAAAGGTAATCATATTTCTTTATTACTTTCCGGCATCCGGCATCCGGCATCCGGCATCATTTAATCCCTAATTCACTTGCATTCCATGGTTGGTTACGTGTCTTTATCTTATTCCGGATATCACTTACTTCGTCACTCGAAATCTCACCGGCATTATTTTGGGATAAAGAACGGAGATATGTCAAAACAGCTGCCATTTGAGCGTCACTAAGCGTGCTCCCGAAGGCAGGCATTATGTTATTGTATGTTTCTCCACGCACGGTAACGGGACCCTGTAATCCTTTTAATACAATTTTAACCAGTGTTTCTTTATCCCCTTTGGCAATGGAAGAGCCGTTAAGAGGAGGAAACACACCATTAATCCCCTCACCAATCATTCCATGACAGCTGCTGCAATTAGCCGTAAATATATCAGCTCCATCCGTAACGGCTGCTGTCTTATCAGGCGCTCCCGAAACGTAAGATGTGTCCGGTGGCAATTGTGACATCATTCGCCGGGCACGGTTTATCATCTGTCCGTACATAGCTGCCATTTGGGTATCATTTTCCTGGGTCATAATCTGTTGCATTCCCTGGCAGTATGATAGCATCTGTTGATTCATTTCCCGGAAACGCATCATGGATTGACCTGGCCTGCTTCCCATACCCATCATACCTCGACCAGTCCTGTCTCCTCCCATCATGCCCCGGCCATTCATCATTCTTCCATTACCCATCATTTGCATCATTCCGGTTTTCATTCCCTGCATATTCGACCAGAGTGTTCGCATATGACCGTACATTTGTTGTGCCTGTGGTGACATTCTGGTACTGTCCTGTGTATAAGCCATATGAATAGACCTGTATTGCTGCCTGAGTGAATCAAAGCTTGATGTCCATTTTGGTTGTTGCTGCTGAACCGCAGGTTGTTTCTTCTGCCTGCCACATGCGGATATCATTAGGAGAGCAACAATGATAAACAGAATTACATTTCTGATTTGTGCCATGATAATAACTCACTTCCTGACGAATTGAGGATTTCGTTACGTAATAAAGGTATATTAGATAGTTTATTAACTGACTACCCTTAACTATGCATTAAGTTATTAATTATAAGTGTGATAAGGAAGAATAATGTTTTTACCATTTATCACCGTTCAATCTTCAAAAACCTGGCGTTTATGGCTACAATTACGGTGCTTAGGGACATTAACAATGCACCAACTGCGGGACTGAGTACGATCCCCACATCGTATAACACACCGGCAGCCAATGGGATGGCAACAATATTGTAGCCGGCAGCCCACCACAGGTTTTGAACCATTTTATTGTATGTGGCTTTAGCGAGTGCAATCACACTGGCAACATCATTCGGGCTGTTGCGGGTCAATACGAGATCACCGGTTTCGACAGCAACGTCAGAACCGGAGCCGATGGCAATACCGACATCCGCCTGCGCCAGGGCGGGAGCATCATTGACACCGTCTCCTGTCATGCCCACAATCAAGCCACGTTTTTGCACTTCTTTGATTTTGTCGGCTTTTTGATCGGGCAAGACTTCAGCAAAGAAATCATCCAGTCCCAGCTCTTCCGCTACATATTGGGCGGTTTGTCGGTTATCACCGGTTAACATCATACAACGGATCCCCATATTTTTAAGGCGTTTTACAGCCTGGTAAGACTCATCCCGGATGGTGTCCCCTAATGCAATGGCCCCGGTTAACTTATCATTTATCAGAACAAACACTATCGTCTTACCTTGTGAGGATAGTTTATCAAATTGTTTACCCGGTATAGTCATATCTTTTTCCTTCAGATATCCCGGGCTAACCACCTTGAGGTCTTTGCCATTTACTTTTCCTGTGACGCCTTTTCCGGTAATGGAATTAAAATCTTCAACTTTATATTTATCATTGGCCGCTTCAATAATTCCTTTGGCAATAGGGTGTTCAGAATTTTGTTCCAATGAAGCCGCCAGTTTTAATAATTCATTGTCTTCCGTGTCTTCGGAAAAATTAAGGATATCCGTTACACCAAATTCGCCATGGGTGAGTGTTCCGGTCTTGTCGAAGATCACAGCATTAAGGTTTCTTGCCTGCTCGAAAGCCGCACGATTACGGATGAGGAAACCATTACCGGCGGCCAGTGAAGTTGAAACAGCCACCACAAGCGGAACCGCCAGACCCAATGCATGTGGACAGGTGATAACCATGACTGTCACTGTTCGTTCCAAAGCAAATACAAAATCTTTGGTAGTGAAGGCTGTCCATACCAGAAAAGTGACAGCTCCCGCACCAAGAGCCGCTAGGGTCAACCAAAAGGCGGCCCTGTTGGCCAGATCCTGCGTACGTGATTTACTTTCCTGTGCCTGGCGTACTAATTCAATTACCTGTGAAAGAAATGATTCTTCACCGGTCCGGTTTACTTCTACTGTAAGCGATCCTTCACCATTGATTGCTCCACCGATCACTTCATCACCGGTTTCTTTGCTGACAGGACGTGATTCCCCGGTCATGAGTGATTCATTTACGGATGACTTGCCATCTGTGACAATACTGTCGGCCGGTATTTTTTCACCCGGTTTAATCAGAACTTTGTCACCTGCATTTAATTCACTAATCGGGACATTCTCAGTGGATCCGTCATCGCGAATGAGGTGTGCTTCAGAGGGCATCATCTGTGCCAGTTCTTCCAGGGCCCGGGAAGCTGACATCACCGAGCGCATTTCTATCCAGTGTCCCACCAGCATGATATCGATCAATGTTGCCAGCTCCCAAAAGAACACGCGCCCGGCAACACCAAAAACCACGACGGCGCTGTAGGCATAAGCTACCGTAATAGCAATAGCAATCAGGGTCATCATGCCGGGTTGTTTTTGTTTTAATTCGTCTATCAACCCTTTCAGGAATGGCCAGCCACCGTAGATATAGATAAATGTTGAGATCACAAACGAGACAATAATATCACCGGTAAAACTGATGGCTCCACTTACTCCCAGAAATGACTGAATCATTGGAGAAAGTATTAACACGGGGATTGTTGCAATGAGTGATATCCAGAAACGCTTTTTAAAATCCTGCAACATATGGGCATGATGGCCGCCATGTCCATTATGATCATGTTGATGAGTATCATGTGATGAATGATGGTGATGATCTGTATCCATAATTTTCTACATTATTTTCTACATTATTTCTTATTAAACCTTCATTTACTGCAATAATAGTCTTATTAATTACAAGTACTGCATATGATTAACCATATATAATGTAAGAAATGAAGCTTAAATCAAGCTGAAATGAAAGTGGTGTGATGGATTGGATAATTTAATAAATAACACGGGACGCAGAGCGTCCCGGTTTACGTGAAACCCCAGAGGGGTATCACGAGATATGTTTTTTATATCTCATGATGGGGTAAATATTATATCTCATGACGAGGTAAATAATATATCACGTGACTAGGCAAATAATATATCTCGTGATGAGGTAAAATAATATATCTCGTGATGGGGCTCTGCCCCTTCACGCCGGGCCGGACGCTCCGCGTCCAGTAATAAAATTAAAATCAAAATGTAAGTATCGGCTCTATAAATGATCTTTTTATAAAAGAATCCAAAAAACTTATATCCATACAATGGGGCATAACCGATACCAAATATATGAAAATGAATATCCATATTTTATAACATCAACGGTACATAATCATCAACCCATATTAAGTATACCGGCCGCAGCAAGTTTAATACTTAACGGACTGATGTTCATGAGAGAAGAGCGCGATATTTCAATCATTGCTTATGTGATTATGGAAAATCATTTGCATGCCATAGTCCAGGGGGAACAGTTAACGAAAAAGATTGGGAGTTTTAAATCGTTTGCCGCAAGAAAAATAATTGATATGATGAAACAGGATGATCATACATTTTGGCTGCAAAAAATACGCAGTATGAATACCGCATTAGATTTCAAACAGGATTTTATATTCTGGGAGCGCGGATTTTATCCAAAACAGATTATAGGGGATGATATGTTATATCAAAAAATTGAATATATACATAATAACCCGGTGAGGCGGGGATATGTGGATAAACCAGAGGATTGGCGTTACTCTTCAGCCAGGAATTATGCAGGTATGGAAGGTTTGATATCTGTTGATTTGGTTTAGTGATATTATAATGTGGAAGGATCCTGAATAATGTGAAGGGACGCGGAGCGTCCCATTTAGCGTGAAGCCCCAGAGGGGCATCACGAGATATTTTGGGGGCATCATGAGATATTCGGATATCTCGTGTCATAAAAAATATCTCGTGTCATAAAAAATATCTCGTGATGGGGCTCTGCCCCTTCACGTAGGGGCCGGACGCTCCGCGTCCAGTCATTCATCTATGAAAACTACAGAAAAGGAAAAATTAATTATATCTGTGCCCCAGCGGTTAAAAAATCAGTGAAAATCCGTCTCATCCGCGTCATCTGCTTTCTACAATCAAACAGGTATTTTTACTATAAACCGGCTTCCCTCTCCAGGACCATCGCTGTGTGCCGTAATTATTCCCCCGTAATGAGATATAATAGCTTTAACAAGTGACAGGCCTAGTCCACTCCCGGTTTCAGACTGAACAGGAGCATCATCAGAACGATAGAAACGATCATATATCCGGTCTTGTGTTTCTTTCGAGAAACCGATCCCGGTGTCCTCGACCACCAATTCACCATAATGATCGATTCTAAGCCACGAAATGGATATAGATCCACCGTCAGGGGTATATTTGACGGCATTGTGTAAGAGATTAAAAACAATTTGTTCGGCATGGGAATAATTCATTTTAATATAACCTGGATCAGCCTCTTCCAATTTTACCTTCAATTTTTTCTCTTTGATGCGGTCGATCAGCTTCTCAATTTGTGATGAGATTACCTCGCTCATTTCCACATTGTGCATCTGTACCGGACGGCTTGCTTCCACACGTGATAATTGCAGGAGCAGCTGAACCATCGTACTCGCTTTCTGTGTTTGTTCGTGTAATTGTTCGATTCCTTCCCGGTATTCTTCAACACTCCGCTGTTTGCGTAAAAGGATCTCGGTTTGGTTTAGGATAGAAGCTAATGGAGTCAATAACTCGTGAGCAGCGTCAGAAGTGAATCGTTTTTCGTGTTCAAATCCCCGTTCAAGACGGTCGAGCATCTCATTAAATGTATCGGCAAGCTCTGTCAATTCATCCTGAACCTGATGATTTACCGGCAAACGACGGGATAACTCACTGAAACGGACCGAACGGGCGGCATAAATAAATGAAGTAACAGGGGATAACGCCCGATTAGCCAGCCAATATCCACCACCAATTGAAAACAGGATACATATGATAACAATGAAGATCATATAATCCCGTAATCGTTGTAATTCGGTATGTAACGTCCATTCATAGCCGGTTACTTCAAGCCAACCGGCCAGTTCCCCATTATTTTTAAGGGGCGTATAAAGCGTTCGGGCCGGGAGTTTGTGCCAGGTACGGCTTAAAGAAGTCTGATGTATTTGATTCGGAGGTTGAAAAGCAAGCATGGAATCCGGATTGATATTCGGACTATGATAGATCTCCGTGCCATTTTTCTGGAAAAGACGTACGAATGTTCCATAAGTTCCTTTACTGGTCAATGCTTCATTCCGGCCATAATTACTCAAATCGATAGATAAGGCATCCTGTGAAGCTTTGATATGCGGCAGTAATTGTTCCGTCTCGAATTGAAGGTGCCGGTCGTAATCATGATGAAGGGCTTCATGAAACGATTCATACAGGAAAAAAGCGAAAATACTCAGCATAATAAAAAGGCTGAGTCCATACCATAAGGTCAGCCGGACCGATATAGTCAGCCGGTTAAAGAAGGGAACATTATCCTTCACATTCGATCCTGTCTAATAATGACGTATTCAACCGGTAACCGGCGCCGCGTTTCGTTTCAATAAAGGTTTCCGGTTCCTTTTCATTCTTCTTACTTTTTTGCTGTCCCATATCAGCCAGTTTTTGACGAAGTGTGGAAACCGTCACTTCGATAACATTATCACTGATATAATAAGCAGACCCCCAGACTCTCTCGGCCAGTTGTGTTTTGGAGAACACTTCAGACGGATGTTCGAGTAATAATTCCAAAAGGGTAAATTCTTTGGGACGTAAAACAAGTTCCTCTCCACAGAAAAGCACCTGACGTTTACGGACATCGAGTTGAATGGGACCATATCTGCTGATCAGTGCATCGGATGAAGTTTCCTTGTTCCTTCGCAGCAGTGCACGTAACCGGGCTAGTAGTTCTTCAAATGAAAAGGGTTTACCCAGGTAGTCGTCAGCTCCTGAATCAAGACCCTGAATCTTATGATCCGTATCATTTAACGCCGTCAGCATTAAAACAGGAAACATCTTATTTTCCTTCCGCCAGCGTTCCAGGATTCGACGACCATTTTTTCCGGGCAACCGCCAATCCAGAATGACAAGGTCATAATCGTTGGTAAGACCCAAGACTTCGGCTTCTTCACCGTTATAACTAACTTCCACTACATAGCCTTCTTCCTCAAGTCCCCGTTTCATGGAGTTGGCCAGTTGTTTCTCATCTTCTACCAGTAAGAGCCACATATTAAGTTCGTTAAGTTAAATATTGAATAACTCTCTCCTGAATTTTTAAATACCAATGATTTAAAATATAGGAATTTAATAAAGGAAACACCCCGGCCTATGAATATTTCACAGAAGCCAGGGTGTTTTTTTATCTGTGGGAGATAAAAATTAGTTTAGCCTGAATTTGATATAACATTAAGCATGTAAATCATATCAAATAAAAAGGAGAAAAAAGTTAATAGCTTTTTGTTAGTGGTTAGTTGTACGTTGTTTGTTGATTTTCTTGTCCCAACTAACTACCAACCACAAACGACTACCATTATCAGTTTTTATACACTGTTTAATGGGGGAAAATTGTTCCCTTAATATATTCTCCCTATTATTGAACTCACGTTAGTTTATATAACCGTGTTCAAGATTCAACAATGAATTACGGCTGTCAAATTGTTTATTGAATAGAAAATCGGTTGAAAAGATAACCGCCAGTTTTAGAGCTTGCAAGGTGGATCGACCGCCATTTAATGCTTGTAAATTACCATTCAGATGTTTGAACTCGTATTGTAATCCAACATCGAAATTCTCTCCTATACGGTAAAATCCATTGGCAACTAACTGATATTCATTAGTGGAACGCTTCAGATCCATAAATGTTTTGTATCCGAAACCAAGGGATAATTGGTATGTTGGCACTTCAAGTTTGCTATGAAGAAACCGGAGTGCGGTATAGGTCGCGACCGATTTAGCTCTTGTGAGATCAAAATAGCTTTGCAAATGCGGTATACCGGAAAAACCAAGGTTGTAAAGTGTTTGATGACGCAAATCCACAAAATTAACCGGATCTCTTTTTAGATTGATGATTGTCGATGCCTGTAAGCTGGTTAGTGCGTTTTTATTATCGATGCCCGGAATCCGGCGGGTAGAAAAGATGTTGGCACCTAACCCCAATTGTTGTAAAACAGGTCGATTCCAGATTTGCGAGTTGGGCACTCTATATTCCAGTACTCCGCCGCCGCCATTTGTACTGAAATTTGTTTCCTGTATTCCCAGTATGGATGGAGACTGGGCAAAATGTGCACCATATGCTCGAATCCAATACCGTTGGTTAAATACATGACCGTATTGGATGATATTGCCAAACTGGCTGTCCTGTGAATTAATACCGTTGGAAAAAGGGTTGAGCACATCGGTGAAATCCAGGGCATCGTCATCCCGTAATGTTGGAAAATCAATCAGACGGCTGTATAACCTTGTACGCCCCAATAAAAATGTATTGGTGTGATTTTCCATTTGTACGAAAACCTGATGGAAATATATTTGTCCCAGATTCGATTCCGCATCGGGAAACTGAAACCCGACAACTAACCGGCCGCGATAATCATTGTAAAGTTTTTCACGAAGTCCGAGTAAAACACCACTGTCAGAAAAATCGTTTGTTGCACTGCTGGTGCGACCATTGGCAATCTGACCATTTAGAGACATAACGCCCCGGGTAGCCAACTCAAATTCCGGCATTACCTGTGCCTTTACGGATTGTACACCAATATTAAGTCCGAAAAAAAGAGATAGTGTGATTAGTAATAATAACTTCTTCATTGTTTTAAAATGATTTCGTAATCGTATGAGTTCAAAATTTTATTCATCGAGATCAATAATGGGGAGCTTTTTCTTCATCTTCATATTACCCATCATCATTTCTACTTCCCGTTCATGTTCAGGTAAATCTTCATAAGCAAGAAATGTAAATGTACCGCCAGGATATAATCCGTTATTGGTAGAACCCCGGGAATCATGATCGTGGAAGGCCCAAAGACCACGATTATCTCCTTCGATAATGATATCCGAAGTCTTACCCGGACTCAGACGAACCGTATTCATTTGCTGTGGATATTTGATCGGTCGCCCGTCGTTGGCCACTTCCCAGAAATCATGACCGTGCAAGTGCAGGTAGTGTTCCTTCATACCGGCATTGATCAATCGAAGTCGTATGCGTTCTCCTTCCTTGATATATACAATGGGCGCATCCGGATATGCTTTGCCATTTACCAAAAAATAATTGGGAACCGGAAGGCCGTCCGGTGATCGTCGATTATTCAGATAGGGTGGCTGATACCCATGCTCAACATGCTTCTTAAGTTGATCATAGTTATCAAAAATACCAAAACGTTCAGGATCAACGTCACCTTTTTTCATCAAAAAGGTTCGCTGTTTCATACGATTCAGCATATCATTAAGTGATTCCCGCATAAAGTTGACATCATGCTGGGAATAGACAAGTGTATAATCGCGATCGTACGGAAATTCCTTTTTGACCGGATCATCGGGATCTTCAATAATGATAGGTCCGAACATACCGGATTGCATGTGAAGCATGGTACTCCAATGACAATGATAGAAGTGGGTTCCGAAAGGTTTGGCCGTAAACTCATATTTGAAAGTGGTTCCCGGCCTAACCGGCATTTGAGTCAGAAATGGTACACCATCCATCCGCCAGGGGACATACAAACCGTGCCAGTGGATGGTGTGATTCAGCTCCGTACGGTTTTCAAAAAAGACGCGCACTTTATCACCTGCATTTACGCGAATTTCCGGTCCAGGAATTTGTCCGTTAAACGCGAGTGTGTGCACTTTTTTACCCAGAACCAATTCATGTTCGGCGATGGTGATGTAGAGATGAAATTCTTTCCATTCGCCATTGATGGTTGGTTTGAGTGGTTTTGAAAACAACTTAGCGTTACGCTGCCGGGCCTCTTTCCCAAATAATTTATAAGGAGCGATTGCAGCGGTTGTCGTTGCTGCTAATCCCTTAGTCAAAAATTCTTTTCGATTCATTCTCAGTATTTTTGCCATTAATAATCCTGTTTGATAAACCGGTTATAAGATAGACCGGTATACCTTAAATATGGCTGAACCGAACCTGAAATTATTTTAAGGCAGGATCTGCGTTGTTGTATATCATAAAGGAATACGAAGCGTCACGGTGTACGTTGCCCCAGTGGGCAAGATTGTCTTTGGTAGGCAGGCGTATTATCCGCTTTATATTAAACTGTCATAATCATCCTGGCTTCCCATAAATTGGAAAGTAACAAAATGACGACGGCCAGTACGATTGCTGTCCACTGTGACTTAGAAAGAGAGGCGATCGTTTCGGGATCTATCTTCTCATACGTTGAAAAGAAAAGTCGGTTGGCATTATGTCGGGGCAGGGCATAAGTAGCTACGGCTATTAATATATACGAAGCCATTTCATAGAGCCCGCTTCGGCCGAAAACAGTTAGAGAAGGGGCAATTCTTTGCGGCATCGGGATGCTAAAAGAATTGGTTCCCAATAAGATTCCATAGTAGATAAACCAAATGATCGGGACCAGGTAACCAAGAGGATAACCCCGCACATTAGTGGAAATATTGGCAATTATGATAATAACAGTTGCGAATAAATTAAAAGCGAGAATTATCATCCACTCACCGAAGAGGTTTCCGCCAACATCATTTCCGGCAAATTTTGCGGCAGCAGTCCCACCTCGAATCACGCCCTCAGGCAGGAAATAATAGCTAATAAACCATGCAAAGAGAAATAGTAATAAACCTGTTAAATATAAAGAGATAAAACGAATGAGTAAGCTTTTATGAAGTAGTAACTTTTTCACGATGACTCCCTTGTATTAATTTACTAACCTATTGTAGCTAAAATATTTAATAAATTCTATAATGTAGTAGATATGGTATAGCCGTTTGACGGTTACAAAGCCTCTGAAGTATAATCCTAACTGAAAAGACTCATCATTAAAGTTATTCCCACGAAATCTGCCAGAAAATGTGGTATCCATGAAGCGAAGATGTTTTTTGTACGATGATAAATGATCCCATAGACGACGCTGTCCACAAAAATAGTGAGAAGATCAAAGGATACGATGGAGGCTGATCCGCTTGAAAAATGCAGTAATGCGAACACTGCTGATGTTATCACAATGGCAAGAGGAATACTCATAAACCAGCTCAGTCGTTCCTGGAAGAATGCACGAAAGATCAGTTCTTCCAGGAAAGTAGCCGCCGGGACAAAAAATATCAGTACAAGGGAGACATTCGATTCTGTTGGAATTCTTGACAGCACATGTTGGACATAACCAGGCAATAAATATTGGGCATATAAAAGAGTTAGGACCTGAAGGATAACAGCTGCCAAAACTATTAACTTCCAGTTTGCTTTAATATCGGATAACGTTTGGTTTAATTTAAATCCAATATCAGACCAGGTCCTTTTTCTTACACGTCTTTCAACCAAAAAGTAAACAGCCGGAATCAGTGTAATAATCCCTTTGAGTTCCTGAAATAGGAAAGACAACACGATGGTTATACCCATGACAATCGTTGTTTCCAGAAATAATTGTTTATCCTGTGAGATGCTGGTCTTATGTAACGTCTCCATAAAATCTCCCCCTCAATAAATATTTAAAACACACCGGTGTTGAACAACATAAGTCACCGTAATGTTAATTTTTTTTTGATGATTTGTAACTCAAATCGATCGTCTCTCTAATGCCGTCAATATAAGGAGTAGGTTTAAAATCAAAAAACTTCTCGAATTTACTACTGTCAAAGACATAATCCCGGTCGTACTGATACATCATCTCTACCATTTCTTTCATGACAGGTTGAAACAGACCCATAATTCTCACAAGGTATTTGGGGACAGCCATATATCTTGGTTGCACGCCTAATTCCCGGGCGATAGTTTGTATCCATTGCTTTCCGGTAAATGGATTAGAGGTAGTGGGCAGGTGCCAGACCTGGTTATAGGCTTCGTTTGTATTGCCTAATAAAGCTGTTGCTTTCGCCGCATCCGGCGTGTAGGTGTATGAGTGTTTAACATTAACAGACCCGAGCCACATAGCTCTTTTCCCCTGACTCAATGGTTTAAATACTGTTTCAGCAAGGACACTCGTTTTTTGTATGCCGGGTCCATAGAAATCGGCCGACCGTGCGATGAGGGCCGTTAATTCCCCTTTCTGTACTTCGTCAAAAATCATCTTAACTAATTCGGCCCTTATTTTTCCTTTTTCACTTCGTGGATTTATCGGAGTTTCTTCAGTCATACCATTTAAATAATTGGCATCGTACATATAGATGTTATCGAAGAATACTAACTTGGACTGATATTCCTTACAAGTGGAGATTACATTCCTCATGAGCCTGGGCCAATTTTCCTTCCAAACTTTTAAATTATAAGCGAATCCCACTGTCAGATAAACAACAGAAGAACCTTCTACTGCTTTATGAACATCATCTGGCTGTAGTAAATCAGCTGCAAGGAGTGTATCCGTATCATTGATCTTTTGTGGATTTCGGCTAACCAGCCTTATTACTTTTGCGTATTCTTTAAGAACCCTGGCCAACTCATTTCCTATTGCTCCGCCCACTCCTAATATAGTTTGCACAATTCTCCCTTTATAATTAGTGTTATCTTTATAAGTATATGTTGTTAAAATAGATATAAATAATATATATGTATCATTTTTTAAAAAGGAACGACTGAATTTAAGGTGTTCGCCTTACTAAAGTTATTTAATTTTATAAATTTTGCGGAACAAGATTAAGAAGATCTTAGTTGTGTATGCGTTTGTATACATATGCTTTTGGTTCTATATTTAGGTATACAATTACTTCCGGTTCCTTCTAAGTCAATAAGTTATATGATTGTATGTATTTTATTCATAAATTAATGCAATAACAATCTGTTGTGCCTTATGATTAATAATCATTGTGCAGGGTTAAAATAGTCATACAACTTATAAAGTATGATGCGGGAATTTATTGAATGAGATTAGGCAGGTAATTCCAGGGTAATACTGTTAGAGGTTTGGTTTATGGTATCTAAAAGAATAATTGCAATAACCGGTGCTACAGGTGCACAGGGTGGAGGTTTAGTCAGGGCAATCCTGAATGACCCAGGTAGTCCATTTGATGTTCGTGCTATTACACGAAAACTCCATTCAAATAAAGCGATAGATCTTGAACTTCTTGGTGCCGATGTCGTTGAAGCGGATTTTGACGATCTTGAAAGTTTAAAACAGGCATTTCGTGGTGTTTATGGTGTCTTTTGTGTCACTAATTACTGGGAACATTTTTCACCGGAGAAGGAGATGGCGCAAATAGCGAATATGGCTACAGCGGCAAAATACGAACGAGTACGGCACGTTGTCTGGTCGACACTTGAAGATACACGTGAATGGGTGCACCTAAACGACAACCGTCTGCCTACACTGAAGGGAAATTATAAAGTCCCTCATTTTGATGCTAAAGGTGAGTCCAACCGAGTCTTTACAGCTCTCGATGTACCGACAACCTTTTTAATGGCATCCTTCTACTGGGATAATATGATCTATTTTGGTATGGAACCACAAAGAGGGCAGGATGGTAAACTCGCCATTACAATGCCTATGGGTCATAGAAAACTTCCCGGTATAGCCGCTGAGGATATCGGCAAATGTGCATATGGTATCTTTAAGCAAGGGTACCGGTATATTGGGAAAACGGTAGGTATTGCCGGTGAACACCTGACAGGTCATGAAATGGCAGCTACGCTGAGCAAGGTTCTTGATGTGGTGATACAATACAATGACGTACCAGCCGAAACCTACCGCAGTTTAGGTTTTCCGGGAGCAGATGACCTTGGCAACATGTTTCAGTTTTACCGGGATTTCAATGAATATTTTTGTGCGATTCGGAATGTAGATGAATCGCATGCTCTTAACCCTGAACTGATGACATTTGAGAAGTGGGTGATCAAATATAGGGATCGCATTCCTATCGAATAAGTTGTACTTGCTACAAAATACGGCAAGACAATAAATAACAAAAGTATATCTGATGTTCGTTCCAGACAGTATCCATATATTAAGCGTTATAAGTCGGAACCCAATAGAAGCGGTTATTACGATCATGCAAAAACGACCGGTGGAGTCGATACGGATCCTTTTCATGGTTTTGTAATACCGGGAAGTAAGGATTATGGTGTTGTGTGGCCATTCGGAATTCATTATGCACTCGGTGGATACCATGATGCTCCTAATCCCGGAGACTTGCTATGCGCGGCACTTGCTTCCTGCCTGGATTCGACCATTCGAATAATCGCCGAACGCCTTAGAATCAGACTAACATTTCTCGAAGTAGACATAACCGCTGATGTGGACCTGCGGGGTACACTTCTGGTTGATAGAGATGTGCCCGTGGGATTTCAAAAGATGCGTTGTAAAGTTAACCTGGAAGCAGAGGATGGAACCGATCCGAAGCTTATTCAAAGATTATTGAAAGCATCTGAACATAGTTGCGTTAACATGCAGACATTGCTTTCCGGCATATCCATAGAGACAAGTTTGAACGGTAATTAAATAAATGTCTGCTAGTCGCTGGTATCGGTCAATTCACTCATAGAAGGCGGTCTTCTGTGTTTGGTTCCCTGTTCATAAGCATAAACCAGTTTGATAAGCGTTGGCTCAGAATACATTCTCCCTAAAAACTGGATACCTGCCGGCAACCCCCCATGTGTAAAACCCATGGGGACGGTGAACGCTGGCTGGCCGGTATGAGGTGCTATGATTTGGCTGTTGTCTCCTTTATAATCTACATCAAAGGAATCGATTTTAGCAGGTGGATAATTCCATGAGGGGTACACAATGGCATCCAGGTGCAATTTATCCATTGTTTTGCGTATGGCCTCCCGAAAGGCAATACGTTTCTTATCGTGCCAGGCATCTTTACACCCAATTTCAGGGTGCTTCGCTCTGCCACTGTGTGTAGCTTCATATTTCAAGCCGTTCATGACATCTTTCGACTTGCTGCCAACTCTTATGATATCTTCAATGGTCTTCATCGTGTCACTCTTGACATAGGTTGTAAGATAATTATGGATGTCTTTTTTGAATTCCGAACACCACTGGTTTTTCCTTAAGCTGTCAAAATCGGGTATAACCACGGGGTCAACAATATGAGCACCCATTGATTTCATATCAGTAAGAGCTTTGTCGAATAAAGCTTTAACCTGTGGATCAGGATTATCATCGCTTAAAGCTCTCAAAACGCCTATGCGGGCACCTTTCAGGCCATTCTTCTGTAGAAATTGAGTGTAATTGGCAGGTATTTTACCTTCCGAATGTTTGGTTATCGGATCTTCCGGATCATAGCCGGCCATTACCTGCAACATCTTAGTTTCATCCTCCACCGTCCGACACATAGGGCCAGCAACATCATTACGCAGATAAAGGGGAATAATGCCGCTTCTGCTGATTAGCCCCATGGTGGTTCTGAAGCCCACAAGATCACAGTGAGACGAAGGTCCGCGGATGGAATTACCGGTGTCCGTACCCAGTCCTGCCGTGGCAAAATTGGCGGCGATAGCTGCGGCCGTACCTCCACTGGAACCCGCCGGCACATAAGCAAGATTATAAGGATTGTGTGTCTCGCCATGCGTAGAACTATACGTATGTTTAGCGCTGAATGCCCATTCGGCCATATTCGATTTAGCGATAATGATCGCCCCCGCTTTTACCAGTTTATTAATGACAAAAGCATTCGTTTTTGGGATGAAGTTTTTTAAAGCGAGTGAACCGCCGGTTGTAGGCATCCCTTTCGTGTTATAATTATCTTTTACGATAATCGGGATACCTTGCAAAGGAAGCATTTTCCCGGTCTTTTTGTACTCTTCATCTTCTGCTTTAGCAATATTCAGAGCCCCGTGATTGATCGTCGTAATAGCATTTGTTCCTTTATCGTATTTCTTAATACGTGCCAGATAAGCCGCTACCAATTGCTCACTATTATATCGCCCTTCCCGGAAAGCGTTATGTATTTGGGCAATGGTTAACTCATTCAGATTGATATTTGTCTTTTTATTGGAGTGTTGACATCCGGTGAAGGCGATAATGAATGCGAGAGTGAATATTGTAAATTTGATCTTACTCATATCGGGTAAATTATAATCAGAAAACAGGTTTATTATTTATAAACGTTGATTTGTTATAAACCAAATGTAATAATTGAGAATGGGTGCATTTATATAATTATGTAAAAGTTATGCATGAATGGACCGCGGTATCCGGGGTAGATTCCATCTATGGGGAACGGGCCGCGGCCGCTCATGACACCAATAACCCCGGTTTTTTCTGGAAATCCGGATGGGCGTTTGTTCTTGGTTATGGCGTCAGTGCCATGATACAAGCCTTTGTGCCCAAAGGCCGGCTTACACAATACATGGGAGAGACGAATGCCAAAAGTTTATCGCTCTCTACTTTGTTCGGGACCATTTCTTCTTCCTGTTCATTTGCAGCTCTTGCAACAGCACGTTCTCTTTTCCTAAAAGGAGCAAACTTTGTGGCAACAGTGGCATTTATGTTCGCTTCGACTAATCTTGTTATCGAACTTGGTATTCTGATATATATATTCCTGGGTTGGCAATTTCTGATCGCTGAGGTCATTGGCGGTCTCCTGCTCATTATCATCAGCAGTATTATTATTCGCCTGACTTATCCCCAAAAATGGATTCACGATGCCCGTAAAAAAGTTGAAGAAGAAGCCGGGAATATGGAACAGGATTTCGATTGGAAGGAAAGAATAAAATCCAGAGATGGATGGTTGCTGGTGGGTAATAAATTTGTCATGGAATGGAAGATGGCATGGGAAGATATCCTCATTGGTTTTACTGTAGCCGGTTTTATTGCTGTTCTTGTTCCCCAGGCGTTCTGGAAAGCCCTATTCCTAAATGGACTTCAGGGTCAAATTCCCGCTTTTTTTATTCACCTGGAAAACGCTCTGGTTGCCCCTTTTGTAGCCGCGGCAACATTCATAGGATCGATGGGAAATATCCCATTAGCAACGGTTCTAAATGCTAATGGCGTATTATTCGCCGGTATTAAGGGGTTTATTTATTCCGATTTGATGGTCCCCCCGCTGGTTAATATGAACCGTAAATACTATGGTAACAAAGTGGCATTTTATATTGCTTTGGTGATGTATGGCAGTATTGTGTTAACCGCTTTACTACTGAACTATGGTTTTGACCTGTTCCATCTTATTCCTGAGTCCGGCAAAGAAATAGCTTCATTAACAGCGTTTAAAATTGATTACACCTTCTGGTTTAATATGGTTTTTATCGCTGTTGCCGCTATCCTTACGTATCTGAATGTACGATTCAAAAAAACACAAAGCATGACAATAGGACACCATCACCACCATTCGGAAGGTTTATCAATGAAACGCAGCATTGTCTATTTATTTGCCGGGATGGTAGTAATTGGCCTTTTCCTGAATATCCTGGTATAACTTTAAGAGATGGATTTAACTGAAATAATAAAACCGTTCCATATGGTAAGGTGA
>DATFMH010000188.1:0-4884 GCA_035267045.1 Balneolales bacterium | reverse complement strand
GATACTGTTTACTGCTTACTGATCACTGTCTTTCTTATCCATCTTCGATGGAATCATATTCGGATTGATCTTATCCTGAACGACCCAGGCATTCCGGTATTTTCGCTTCAACTTTTTGGAATATTCAATGGCACGATCACGGCTTAGGAAATCACCTATCTGTACCCGGTAATATGGTTGCTTAAATATGATATAGGCTACACCTTTATACGAAATGTTCTTCTGTTGAAAAATCCAGTCATTATACGCATGAACTGTTTTTTCGGCAGAATTTTTGTTCTCCGATGAAAGTATCTGTACACGGTATCCGACATTGCTTATTTCGTGATTCTCTTGCGAGGGGAGAGGTTTGAAAGCGTCCGGTACTTCATTCTTACGGGAAACGTAGACGTCACTGAGTTGATTCCTGTAATTATCAAGATTGACCGTTAATTTACTTGAAGCAGTACCAGTATTATTTAAAAGAGTATTCATGTCAGGTACCTTATTACCCATTTTTGATGAATTTTTCGTAGATGAACAACTCATCATCAAAAATGCGCTCAATGAAATAATAGCTAATAGCCTGTGTGTATAATTTAAAAATGATATCATCTGTGAAAATGTTGGTTACGGGTTTGAGATTTTAACGTATTGAATAACCCGTTAGTGTTTATGTGTGATTATGATGTAAGGTAATCAAATGAAATATCAAAAATAAGACGGTTGACGATAGGCCGTAAGTGGTAGCTGTTTTGATGCTTTTATTTACATTTGAATATTAAAAAAAAAGAATGCTTTTAATTACTTCGAAATGACTACCGTCCATGGTCTATCGACAGTATCAAATACCAACCGGATGCCAGGTCGTTTTGATTTCCTGGAAATCCTGTATCAGGTATGGATTCTCTGCCGCTTCCTTTGTCCAGTCATCGAAAGTAGTAAAATGGACCCGTTTTACATTCTTGGAAGCATTTTCCTGGATCAGTTTACGGTTTTTCTTATCTCCATTAGTATACCAGATGGAATTGACATCCATGTGTGAAGAAAAATGGGAGATAAGTTCTTCACGATACCCTGTGAGAATGTTTACCACACCGGCAGGTACATCTGAGGAGTTGAGCACTTCAGCTAGTGTAATAGCCGTAAGTGGTTTTAATTCGGATGCCAATACAATGCAGGTATTTCCACCGACAATAGTCACGGCGATGAGTGTGGATAAACTGATCAACGGCTGATCATCAGGTGCCGACGCGACAACCACTCCGGTTGGTTCCGGCATGGAAAAATTGAAATGAGGGGAAGCAACAGGATTGACCGTCCCGAATACCTGCTGATATTTGTCAGACCATCCGGCATAATAAATAAATCGATCGATAGAAGCCTCAACTTCTTTTTGAGCTTTATTTTTGGAATGGCCCTGACTAACCAACTCATCCACAAATTGATTTTTACGTCCTTCCATCATCTCAGCAATCCGGTAGAGGATTTGACCGCGGTTATAAGCGGAACGGCTCATCCAGCCGTCAAATGCTTTTCGTGCGGCAACAACCGCATTACGAAAGTCTTTTCGGGAGGCGCGGCACATGTTGGCCAGTTGTTTACCGGATTTATCGTTACTAATGAAATATCTTCCCGATTCTGTACGTGGAAAAGCCCCATTGATATAAAGCTTGTAAGTTTTCAAAACGTTTACTCTCTCACTCATTATTTTAACTCCAGGTAAGGTAAAAGTCCGTGTAAGCCACCTTCACGACCCATGCCGCTCTCTTTGTAACCACCGAAAGGTGAGGTAGCGTCAAATTTATTAAAAGTATTCGACCACATTACGCCGGCCCGAATCTTACTGCCCGTATTAAATATCTTCGATCCTTTATCTGTCCAAATACCGCCGGACAAGCCGTAGGGCGTGTTGTTAGCCTTAGTAATGGCTTCGTCAGGTGTACGGAAGGTCTGTATGGTCAATACCGGACCAAAGATCTCTTCCTGAACGATCCTGTGCGACTGTGAGACTTCCTGGAACAGGGTTGGCCGGCACCAATAGCCATGTGCGGGCAGATCGCACCCGGATTGAAAAATCTCTCCGCCTTCATTGATTCCTGATTCAATCAACTCATTGATCTTATCCAATTGTGCTTTCGAGTTGATGGCGCCGATATCGGTATTCTTATCCAATGGATCGCCGACAATTAAGGTTCCCATGCGGTCTTTCAGTTTGGCGATGACTTCTTCAGCCACGCTTTCTTGAACGAATAACCGTGATCCGGCACAGCAGACATGCCCCTGATTGAAGAATATGGCATTAATGATGCCTTCCACAGCCTGATCGATGGCAGCATCTTCGAAAATTATATTGGCGCCTTTACCACCCAGTTCAAGCGAATATTTTTTGTCCGTTCCTGCTAATGTCTTCTGAATTATTTTGCCTACTTCCGTAGAACCGGTGAAGGCAATTTTATTAACATCCGCATGCTTCACAAGCGCTTCACCTGTTTTGCCGGCACCGGTGATTATATTGACAACACCCGGTGGAAGATCCGCTTCCTGTATGATTTCAGCAAGTTTCAGAGCGGTCAGGGGAGTGGTTTCCGCCGGTTTAATGACAACGGTATTCCCGGTGGCCAGGGCAGGTGCTATTTTCCATGCAGCCATTAAAAGCGGAAAGTTCCACGGAATGATTTGTCCGGCAACTCCCAAAGGTTTCGGATCCCTGCCAGGGAAAGCATATTTCAATTTATCCGCCCATCCGGCATAATAAAAGAAATGAGCAGCCACCAATGGGATATCCACATCACGTGATTCACGGATAGGCTTACCGCCGTCGAGCGATTCAATGACCGCAAATTCACGGGCTCGTTCCTGGATCAGACGGGCGATACGGAAGATGTACTTTCCGCGGTCTTTTGCCGTAATCTTCGACCATGTTTTATTATACGCATCACGGGCGGCCTTGACGGCTTTGTTCACATCGGCTTCGGTTGCCATAGCCACAGAAGCCAGCTTATCTTCCCTCGCCGGATTGATACTGTCGAAATACCGACCCTCTTCAGGTTCAACAAATTTTCCGTTGATGAACAGGTTATATTGATCTTTCAACTGAATATGATCGGTACTCTCCGGAGCCGGTGAGTATTCCCATTTCGTTTGAAAATCAAGTCTCGTTTTACTCGTCTTTTTTTCTTCGATCATAAGAATAAATTTTCTGCGGTAATTGGCAAATAGTTAAAAAAACGGCTGTATTTTAATGTACGGGATTAAATATGATTATCCAGTCGCTGGAGGTTAGTCGATTGAGAAATAGTCGCCCGATTGATAATCCCCGGTTTGTTGTTTGATGATCTGCATCAACAAATCATTAGCCAGCGAACTGGCACCAAAACGGAAATATTCATTACTTAGCCAACCGGTACCAAGCGTTTCTTTGACCATAACAAGATATTTAATGGCCGTTTTAGCATCCCTGATTCCGCCGGCCGGTTTCATACCGACTTTACGTCCATATTTGAAATAATAGTCCCTAATCGCTTCCAGCATAACCAACGTAACAGGCATCGTAGCAGCAGGTGTTACCTTGCCGGTTGATGTTTTGATAAAATCAGCTCCTGCATGCATAGCCAGTTCACTGGCTTTCCTGACGTTATCGAGCGTCTGTAACTCACCCGTTTCCAGGATCACTTTCAGATGAATATCTCCGCATATATCTTTGATCTGTGCAATTTCCTCGGCGACGTACGAATATTCGCCCGAAAGGAATTTACCGCGGGATATGACCATGTCTATTTCATCGGCTCCTTCATTGATTGCATAGCTAACTTCATCGATTTTAGCTTGTAATGGTGCCATTCCACTCGGGAATGATGTGGCTACACTGGCTATGTGTATATCAGTTCCTCTAAGGCTCTCTTTAGCGATGCTGACCATGCTTGGATACACACAGACAGCGGCTACGGATGGAATGTCATTATGGCCTTCAAATGGACGCTTGGCCTTATTGCAAAGTTGGCGCACTTTGCCGGGGGAATCCATCCCTTCCAGCGTAGTCAGATCAACCATATTAAGAGCTAATTTTAAGGCCTCCACCTTTGACCCTTTTTTGATACTTCGTGAGCTAAGACGCGCTACTCTCTCTTCCACACCTATTTGATCGACAGGCACTGTTTTTGTTATATCAGGTATTGATAAATCAGATAAACTCATATTATATATATAATTATTTCCCTCAAAGTCAGATACTTAAGTTAGACAATATTTTAGATTATGGGAAGCGGTATAAGCAGGGATAATTATCAGTATTTTTAACAGTATCAGTTCAATGAACGATGAGTAATGAATAATTAGTAATTAATGTGAATTGAAACTGAAGGTTATTAGGGTAATAAGTGAATTGAGTGAGCCCAAACACCAAAATGATATCAGTGGGTTTTGGCTTGGAAGCTATTGGTTAGAATCCTACACCTAATCCAATCTCCCCAAAACGATGTCATCTCCCGAAAAAAACGTTCGGGACAGGCTGAATATGATTCAATTACCAAACGACGTCATCCTGAACTTGATTCAGGATCCAGCCAATGCGTTGGCACTGTTTACAAACCGTTAATTTAACCCCTAAGCATTCCAACCAATTAGAGAGGAAACAACGCTCAGAGCCTGTAATAGCAAGATTCCGGGTCGGGGCCCGGAAAGCCCAATGGGCTCCACCTCCCAGGTGGTGTCCATTTAGCAAAAGGCCACAAACCCTGAATGACACCACGGGTCAAAAGTAGATGGACGCCACTCCGGAAAAGCGTGGAGTGGAGCCCATCGAGCCCAATGGGCCCCACCTTCCAGGTGGTGTCCATTTAAAAAAGGCCACAAACCCTGTATGACACCGCGGGTCAAAAGTAGATGGACGCCACTCCGGAAAAG
>DATFMH010000187.1:0-9544 GCA_035267045.1 Balneolales bacterium | reverse complement strand
GTAAGGATGTCGTATTATTTATTGTCATAAATTAGTCATAATTCATTTCGTCATTCTCTATTAGAAACCCTTTTAAATACATCTATTTTTGGTAGAATTACCATCCTATTCCGGACGAGTCATTTTTACCTCTTAACATATGCATCTGTGGTTACATTTTTCCGCGGTAGCCAGCGTTGTCCGCATCGTCCGTGTTCTATGTAAGCCGCTCTGCCAATCCTGCAAGACAATACCAAATAGTCAGCGCTGTTATCTTGGCCGTTTGATTGTCCCGGTCGAAATCCGGATTGAATTCCACGAAATCAAATGAATGTACATGCGGGGAAGCACCTGCTGTTCGGGCTGCATACAGGAACAAATCGGGAGACATACCGTTAACGGCCGGAGCACTGACGCCCGGTGCATATGACTGGTCCAGTGCGTCCATGTCGAATGTTACCATTACCGGCATGGTGTAACGGCTGTATATTTGATCAATTTTCTGTTTATTCAGCTCGTTTTTCATAAAAAAGCAGCCGTTATTCCGGGATATAAAATCAAGATGTTTATTGGCGACTGAGTGAGGCAGCAGGCCTGCAACGGTATACGTTTGACAAATATCCGATGGGTGTAAAATAGCCTGTCGGAAGGGAGAGCCGGAATGGGCTTTTTGTTCTTTGAGTTCACGAACATCCGCATGAGCGTCCCAATTCAGTATATGGCACTTTTTACGACTATGAATATATCCGCTGAAATGGCCGAAAGCCGTTTCATGTCCACCACCGAGGATAATGGGAATGATGTCTTTCTCAAGGTATTCAGCAATTATTTTACCTAATAAATCCTGATCCTCTTCCACATCTCCGGAGATATTTAAATTTCCGAGATCAACCGTGTTATCCAAAAGATAAAGAAAAGACAAATATTGATCGGGTGGTGGGGTCAATTTGTATAAAGCGGTACGAATATAATCAGGGGCTTTGGCGGCACCGGGTCGTCCCCAGTTGCGTTTAACTCCTTCATCGGATGGAAAACCTATTAATACAATACGGGTATCTTCCGTTATTTGTTCTTCCCCGAATTTAATCAGATGCCCGATCCTTGGATCATCTTCCTGTTTCCTTGGTAACTCTATATCGGGTTCGTTGAATAGATTTGTATCACTCATAAAGCATCCTTAATAAATTCGTTTCCCTTGATGAATGTTTTTTCACAGGCATTCGGACGATAATGATACATCCAGTGGTTAACATCAGGTGCATCGACAATAATAAAATTAGCTAATTTCCCCGGTTCAAGTGAACCCATATATTGCTCTCTTTTTATCGCTTTTGCAGCATTTATCGTTACACCCTTTAATACTTCAGCGGGGGTCATACGCTGCAGGTTGCAGGCCAGCATCATAGCAAGCGGCAGGTCATAACTCGGGGCGGAACCCGGGTTGAAATCCGTTGCCACGCAAACAGGGACTCCCGCATCAATGAGCTTACGGGCAGGCATTGGTTGCTGATTCAGATACAACGTTGCAAGGGGTAGGCTAACGGCACAAACGCCGGTTTCAGCCATCGCTGAAATCCCCGCATCACTAATACATTCCAGGTGATCAGCCGAAACAGCCCCAACCTCAGCTGCCAGTTCAGCACCGGCTCCTGATGTCAGTTGATCGGCGTGCAGTTTTGGTGTCAATCCATACTTCTTCCCGGCCTCAAAAATATGCCTGGCTTCATCAACGCTGAAAGCTGTGTTTTCAACAAATACATCGCAAAAATCTGCCAGATTTTGTTTGGAAATGGTGGGTATCATCTCTTGTTCAATAAGGTTGATATATGCATCCCTATTGTTCTTGTACTCATCCGGTACTATGTGAGCTCCCAAAAAAGTTGATATGATGTTTACGCGATGCCTATTCTCAAGCTCCTTGTAAACTTTCAATAATTTTAACTCATTCTCAGTATTTAATCCATATCCGCTTTTACACTCCACAGCCGTGACGCCTAATAAAGCCATTTCGTCAAGGAAATCCATGGATTGTTCAACGAGTTGTTGAAAAGAAGCCTCCCGTGTATTTTTTACCGTTGAGGCGATACCGCCACCTGCACGAGCTATTTCAAGATAGCTTTTCCCCTGAATACGCATTTCAAATTCATCAGAGCGCCAGCCGCCAAAAGCCAGATGCGTATGACAATCAATTAAACCCGGTACAATCATTTTCCCATTGGCATCGATCGACTCCATGTTATGCAGGTTAGGGGGAAGGTCAGATTCTTTGCCAACCCAGGTTATTCGAGATCCCTCCCATGCTAATGCAGCTTTTGATATGTCATGAATATCTGATTGACTTCCGTCTTCTTCACAAGTAGCCAGGTATCCTATGTTTTTGAGAACAGGCATCAGTTAAGTGTTGTTAATTGATTTTCAATGGTCTCGATAAAAATTGGATCGCGTATTAAATCGACACATCGGTTGATATCATATTTGTAGTAGTAATCTACTTCCGTATGCGGTATCGAAGACCGGATATAATCGTGGGCGATTTCCACCCCTTTACCCGGCCGTAATGGTTTGCGGTAATCCAATGCCTGGGAGGCGGTGAAAAGTTCAATAGCTAATACATTTTCCACATTCTCATATACATTGAGTAATTTATGTGCGGAGATGCTGCCCATACTCACGTGATCTTCCTGTCCCAGACTGGTGGGGATAGTATCAACAGAAGCGGGATGGCACAGTACTTTGTTTTCAGAGACTAAAGCGGCCGCTGTATACTGAGGGATCATGAAACCGGAATTCAAGCCTGTTTCTCTCATCAGAAGTTTGGGCAGGCCATCGTGTCCATCGAGTAATAAATAGGTACGTCGTTCCGAAATACTGGCCAATTCAGCGATAGCTATGGCGGAATAATCGAGAGCCAAAGCCAATGGCTGTCCATGGAAATTGCCTCCGCTGATGATATCGCCGTTCTCAAAGACAAGCGGATTATCAGTTACTGAGTTGATCTCCGTTTCCAAAACGGACCGGGCATGGTTTAACGCGCCGCGCGTTGCTCCGTGAACTTGTGGTACACATCGCAGGCAATACGGATCCTGAACTTTGCCGCAGTTACGATGTGATTCCAGGATTTCACTATCCGTAAGCAGCTTGCGGACGTTATCAGCAACTACCTGTTGGCCAGGGTGTGGACGTATTTGGTGAATTCGGGCATCAAAAGGTTTTATGCTGCCTTGTAATGCTTCCAGGCTCATGGCAGCCATGATATCCGCCAATTTTTCGAGTCGTATGGCTTTTTCCAGGATATATGAGCCATAAGCACTCATCATTTGGGTACCGTTGATGAGAGAAAGGCCATCTTTGGCCTGTAGTTCGATGGGACCAATATTAAACTTATTCAGAATTTTTTCGGCCGGGATCGTATCCGTCCCATCTTCATTCCAGAAAGCCCCGTATCCAAGAAGCGGAAGCGCCATATGCGCTAATGGAGCTAAATCACCCGAAGCCCCCACACTACCTTTGCTTGGTACTGCAGGGATTAAATCCTCATCCAGGAAAAGGATCAAGCGATCAAAAGTTGTTTTGGAAACTCCTGAATATCCAAGTCCCAAAGCATGGATTTTTAATTGAAGCATCAAACGGGTAATATCTTTTGGGATCAGATCACCAACGCCTACAGAATGACTCAATATAAGGTTGGATTGCAGCTTGGCCACTTTATCCGGATCAATGCGTTTTGAGGCCAGGGCTCCAAATCCGGTATTAATACCGTAATAGGCATTACCATCTGTTAATGCTCTCTCCACAATTTCGCGTGACTCCAAAACCCGGGACGGATTTTCTTTCAAATCCCGGATACTTTTGTCCAGGTCTTCATAAAGAGATGATATTTTAATAGTTTTTGGGAGTGATTCGATCATTTAAGGTAGTCAATGGTTATTATGTTATTGATTGTACTAAGTATTTATGAAGAATACAGAATATAGAAGTCAGAAATCAGAATAGAATACTCATTTTCTTATCAGTCTGAATCTGGGAAAACATATTATTCTAAAGACACCTAACTATATAATTATTAATTACTCATTACTAATTATTAATTGATTTTGTATTAAGCATTGGTAAATCGACGCCCCGTTCTTCAGCTGTTTTTATGGCGAGATCATATCCGGCATCAGCATGTCGCATTACACCGGATCCGGGATCGTTTGTAAGGACACGCTCGAGCCTCCGGCCCGCCATATCTGTTCCGTCGGCAACACAAACCATTCCGGCATGAATAGAATAACCGATCCCGACACCACCGCCGTGATGTAATGAAACCCAGCTTGCGCCGGATGCCGTGTTAAGCATAGCATTCAACAAGGGCCAGTCGGCAATGGCATCTGATCCGTCTTTCATCCCTTCTGTTTCCCGGTTTGGAGAGGCCACAGAACCGGTATCCAAATGATCACGGCCAATGACGATTGGTGCTTCCAGCTTACCTTTCTTCACTAACCAGTTGAATTTAGCTCCCATTTCTGCCCGTTCGCCATATTCGAGCCAGCAGATACGAGCAGGTAAACCCTGGAAGTGTACTTTTTCCTGAGCTTTTCTAATCCATCGGGTGAGAGATTCCTTTTGTGGAAAAGTTTCCAGGATAGCTTTATCCGTTTCATAAATGTCATTGGGGTTGCCGGACAAAGCGGCCCAGCGGAAAGGTCCGGATCCCTTACAGAACAACGGACGTATATATTCGGGCACGAATCCCGGAATATCGAATGCCTCTTTCATTCCCCGGTTATCGGCGACCTGCCCCCGTAAATTATTACCGTAATCGAACGTGATGGAACCACGTTTCTGTAGTTCAAGCATGGCGTTAACATGAGTAACCATCGAATCGAGTACGGCTTTTTCATAGTCTTCGGGTTGCTCTTCTCTCATTCGATCTGCTTCACTCAAATTCATTTCCACAGGTATATAGCCTATTCTCAAATCGTGGGCCGCTGTCTGATCAGTCAGCACATCCGGTATAACATCACGTTTTACAATCTCAGGCAGTACTTCCGCAATGTTGCCAACCAGGCCAACACTTATGGCCTCTTTCTTTTCTTTGGCATTGAGTACTATTTCAAGCGCTTCATCAAGATCGTAACAGATTTGATCGCAATATCCCGTTTTGACCCTTTTCTGTATACGGGCTTCATCAACATCGACACCGAGAAATGTGCCCCCATTCATGGTAGCAGCTAACGGTTGAGCACCGCCCATTCCACCGAGACCTGCCGTGACAACCAAACGGCCAGCCAGTGTACCGTCAAAATGTTGACGGGCGCATTCGGCAAATGTCTCAAACGTACCCTGTAAAATGCCCTGCGTGCCGATATAAATCCATGAACCGGCTGTCATTTGTCCGTACATGGTTAACCCCATGGCATCCAGACGTCGAAATTCGTCCCATGTAGCCCATTTGGGTACGAGGTGAGCATTGGCAATAAGTACGCGTGGTGCTTCTTCGTGAGTACGAAAAACACCGACAGGTTTACCGCTTTGAACCAGCAGGGTCTCATTATTTTCAAGACGTTTGAGCGTCTCTACGATTTTATCGTAAGCCTGCCAGTTACGTGCGGCTTTTCCGCCACCACCGTATATTATTAATTCCTCCGGTTTTTCCGCTACATCCGGATTAAGGTTATTCATGAGCATACGCATAGCAGCTTCCTGATGCCACCCTTTGCATGACAATTTTGTTCCCGTTGGAGCTTTAATATTAACGTGAGTC
This sequence comes from Balneolales bacterium, assembly GCA_035267045.1. GTDB lineage: Bacteria > Bacteroidota > Rhodothermia > Balneolales > DATFMH01 > DATFMH01. The sequence goes on along the minus strand of DATFMH010000187.1, from coordinate 3,816 downwards.
GTCTCGGTAGCCATAATGGTCTCTGTTTAAATGAAAAATGTATTTCTCTTAAAATACATTTCGATCCTTGTCGAAAAAAGCGCTTTTCTTTTTAGTTACCAATAATATCCGGTATTTTATTTTTTTTTGATAGTATGAATTAAGTATAATTTATCTGAAATCAGTTTAATATGAATAGATTAATCGATTATGGTCCATTTTCTAAAAGCGGGTAGACCAATGATTTGCTCAAAGGATATGATATTTTGCGGCTCACTTGACAGCTATAGCATAGTTAATTATCATTCAGAGCCGTTTTTGAGTTGATTATTTTCAAAAACTACAGACAAATCCTACTACAAGAAGACGTTAAATAATTATAGGAAACGCATGGAAACTAATGTAACGGGCTCGCACGAGCAATATAGTAACAAGTTTTTTGGCCATCCAAGGGGGCTGGCAACACTTTTTTTTACAGAGATGTGGGAGCGCTTTAGTTTTTATGGTATGCGCGCCATCCTGGTACTTTTCATGATCGCTGCTGCAACCGGGGCTAATCCGGGTATGCACCTAACCATAGAGACAGCTACCGCCATTTACGGCTTATATATGATGAGTGTGTATTTATTCTCATTACCAGGTGGGTGGGTCGCTGATAAAATTCTTGGACTCAGAAAATCCGTATGGTATGGAGGTATCCTTATTGCCTGTGGCCACTTTAGTATGGCTATCGACACGAGGGAAACATTTTTTATGGGCTTAGTATTTATAGTTTTGGGTACAGGATTGTTGAAACCCAATGTAAGTAGTATTGTCGGTGGATTATATTCGAATGCAAGTGGTGCCAAGCGCGACGCCGGTTTTTCCATATTTTATATGGGAATTAATATAGGTGCTACAATAGCACCACTCGTTTGTGGATATCTTGGTGAAAACATCAACTGGCATTATGGCTTTGGGGCTGCCGGTGTTGGTATGGTTATCGGTTTGATCCAATACAAAGCAACTGATAAGTATCTTGGAGAAATAGGACTGGAACCTGAAAAACATCCGGATCCGGATATCCAGGCAAAAAAAATGAAAAATAGTAAGCTTGGATTATCAATTAGTGTCGGTATTATTTTTGTTATAGTTTTAGCTGCCCTTATGAATATTATTCATATTAACCCGGTTATATTGTCCGACTGGTCTGCTACAATTTTAGTAGCTATCGCTCTTGTTTACTTTATTTATCTGTTATTTTTTAGTGACCTTGAGAAGAAAGAGAGAATGAAAGTCGGAGCCATAATTGTTCTGTTCTTTTTCTCAGTTGCATTCTGGTTTGGTTTTGAACAAGCCGGTTCTTCATTGAATATATTTGCTGATCAATATACACATCGGGTTTTCTTTGGATGGAATATGCCGGCCAGTTGGCTGCAAACAGTTAACCCGACATTCATTATCATATTTGCTCCGATATTCGGCTGGTTATGGGTTTGGTTGAATAAACGGAATCTTGAACCGTCCAGCCCCGTTAAATTTGCCATGGGCCTGATCTTAATGGGAGCCGGATTTTTCGTGATGGTGTTTGCTGCCAAAGTAGCTCTTGCTCATCAAAAAGCATCAGTTGTTTTTCTTATAATCACATACCTGTTACATACATTTGGTGAATTGTCACTTAGCCCGGTAGGATTGAGTACGGTCACCAAGCTTTCACCTAAACGTCTTGTCGGGCAAATGATGGGGGTATGGTTTATGTCCGTGGCCCTGGCCGAAATTATTGCGGGACGTTTTGCCGGTCAGTTTAATCCAAAGGATGTTCATCAGATGCCACATCTGTTTATGATTGTGGTAATTGTCGGTGTTGGTGCCGGGGTACTGTTGCTTATTTTCAACAAACCGGTTCGCAAGCTGATGCAGGATGTACATTAATTCAGTTAGCAGTTAACACAGTTAACAATGATCAGTAAACAGTGATCCAGTGAGTTAGTTGCCGGATTAAGTATTTAGAGTTAGAGAGGCCGTTTCGTTTTAGGGAACGGCCTTTTTTTTGGCAAATAAAAATAGTTATAGGTGCTTGACTTAAAATTATAGAGTAATAATTGTGTTGTCACTAATTTTTATTAATTGATTGTTGGTTTACAAATGAATAGATTATTACATAAATGTAAACCAATCTTATGATTATGAAAGAAATATTTGCTAAACGTCTTAAGAGTGCGAGAATTTTAGCAGAACTTTCCCAAGACAAGTTAGTGGAGAAAATGGGGGGACTTGTTTCAAAAAATGCCATATCGAAATATGAAAAAGGGGAGATGATGGCAGATAGTAAAGTTTTAATGGCTTTGTCAAAGGCTCTAAATGTTAAACCTGATTACTTTTTTCGTCCATTCACAGTTGAAATATCCAATGTTGCATTTCGAAAAAAAAGTAAACTTGGCAAGCGAAAAGTAAAATCTATTAAAGAACAGGTATCGGACATAGTTAGTCGCTATTTAGAAGTGGAGCGCTTTTTAAATATCGAATCTCGATTTAGTAATCCTATAAAAGATTTTATTATTAAATCAGGAGAAGATGTTGAAAAAGTAGTAAATATTCTCCTTAAAAATTGGAAATGGGGAATAAATGCATTACCCAATGTTATAGATTTACTTGAAGATAAAGAGATTAAAGTAATTGAAATAGATGCTCCTGATGAATTTGATGGATTATCTGGAAAGGCCAATCAGGAAATCCCAATAATTGTGATCAACAAAAACTATAATATTGAGAGGAAACGATTGACCGCTCTTCATGAGTTGGGGCATTTACTGCTAAAATTCCATGATTCTGTGAATGGCAATCAAAGAGAAAAATTATGTTTTAGATTTGCAGGTGCTATGTTAATGCCTGAAGAGACTTTTAGAAATGAATTAGGAAATAAAAGAGCAAATATTTCTTTAAAAGAACTCATTTCCATTAAAGAAATATATGGAATATCAATCCAGGCCATTATGGCTAGAGCGAAGGATTTAAATATTGTAACTGAATATACTTATCTCCATTTTAGAAAATGGATTGCTAAAAACCGAAAAGAAATTGGACTTGGAGAGTATCAAGGTAAAGAGGAATCAAAAAGATTTATTCAGCTTTTGTACCGGGCAGCCTCGGAAGATGTCGTTTCAATGAGTAAAGCCGCTAATCTAGCAAATCAGAAATTAGCCGCTTTTCGAAAAGATTTTATGACAGTATGAAAGTTGTCGTCAATGATGCCAATATTTTGATAGATTTGGTAGAGTTGCAATTATTATCTCCATTTTTCCGTCTGAATATGGAATTTCATACGACGTCATTAATATTAGATGAACTTTTTCAGAATCAGCAAGCTGCTTTAGACCCTTATATAAGTAATGGTCAATTAATCATCCATGAAGAATCAGTTGAAGACTTGACAGCAATAGTCGAACTTCAACAAAGAAAACCTACATTATCAGAACAGGATTGTTCTGCTTTTTATCAAGCTTCAAACCTAAATGCCACTTTATTGACGAGTGATAACTCACTTAGAAAGTTAGCTTCCCAAAAGATGTTAATGGTTCATGGCCATCTTTGGATATTTGATCAAATGGTCGAAAATAAAACTATTTCAAAAACTGTTGCATCTGATAAATTGCATGAACTTATTGATGAAGTTAATCCACATCTCGGTTTACCTAAGAAGGAATGTCAAGAAAGATTTAAAAGATGGAAGGGAATGGTGTGCTTAAAAACTAAAGTTGTAAATCCAATTTTCCATTATTATACTTGTCAATAAATGACAAGTCTTTTAAAGTACATGAGTAATCAATTCGGAGAACATATCAGAACATTACGGGGGGA
>DATFMH010000186.1:0-9509 GCA_035267045.1 Balneolales bacterium | reverse complement strand
TATTTGTCCCGTTAGGGACATTATATCGGTAGCATATAAACGCCCGCACAACGACCCACCGTGCCGTCAGGTACGGAATATGAAATACCGTTTAGATAAATGTGTAACGTGATGCCGGTGGAAACATCTTGCCTCATGGACCGTGTTTCTTCATTGTCTGAATCACAGATTCGCCCTAATTAATAAATTTCACAGATTATTAATACGACGGGTTCCACCTGGGTAGCTGGCCCCATCTCTATCAGCAGAACCCCCGTTCTTATCGAAAGGCACCCTACAGATTGACAACCGTATTTGTCCCGTTAGGGACATTATATCGGTAGCAAAATAAACGCCCATAAAACGCCTACCGTGCCGTCAGGTACGGAATGTGAAATACCGTTTAGATAAATATGTAACGTGATGCCGGTGAAAACATCTTGCTTCATGGATCGTGTTTCTTCATTGTCTGAATCACAGATTCGACGGATTAATGGATTTCATAGATTAATAATACGACAGGTTCCACCTTGGTATCGGGCCTCCGTTCTTATCGAAAGGCACCCTACAAATTGACAACCGTATTTGTCCCGTTAGGGACATTATATCGGTAGCATATAAACGCCCGCACAACGACCCACCGTGCCGTCAGGTACGGAATATGAAATACCGTTTAGATAAATGTGTAACGTGATGCCGGTGGAAACATATTGTCCCGGTGTATATCCACCATTTAAAAACGATATGATACGGCAATCTCTGCATGATACCGGTCCCTGAATGTATTGGGACGATATTCTTCCCGTTCAAAACCTACAGCAGCTTCAACTAAAAAGGTTGATGTAAGATCTTTTTTCAACAACAACTCTATATTGCGAGAATTCAATCTGGTCAGATCCTGATTGGTATTAAACCCAAATGGCGTGGAACCCGCCCCTGCCATCACCTGTATATAATTTCTGGAATTCGCAAGATACCGGCGAATAAGCAGCATGACCGATTGATTCTTTTTATTCGGATCGATGTAGGGATGTACTGCCAGATAATAATTGGTTACATATTTACTGATAGTACCGGTTAGTAAAACTACATTCTGTGAAGCAAAAAACATGGATCGGACACCAGCTCCTAAAACAAAGTGTGCAGGTATAGCCTGATATACGGAAGCGCCCAATCGATAATTCGGATAAACGGATCCGTTCGAAAACCCGGCATTTAAATAGGCGTAGGTACCTTTTCTGAAGACGGGGTACGCATCCATTTCAAGCTGAGTTCCATTATGTGAAAAACGGCTGGCATCATTTACCCGGCCAATAAGTGTCCCCCATTTAATTTGATGTTTCAACTCAATAGACCACTCATTCCACGGGGAAAATATTTTGTTAAAATGATCATATTTATATCGGATGGACAGCCGGTAGGGATGGCTTTTGGACAACCCGTGTAAATTATCATTCTGATTTGTACCACTTTTCGCCGGATGCCTCAGGGAATCGGGTTTAGCAGGAGCAATCCCCTTCACCTGTACAGTTTGGATTGAAATTATCAAACAAAAAATCAATGCAATGCTATATCGTAACTTACGCTTCATAATCCTGCTGTGATGATAATTATTTTCAATCGGCAGATATTCCCGACGTCATGTAGGGGAATATAATCATTTTGACAAGTTATTCATTGTTACCGACTCGCGCTAATCAGGAACTAATCGATAGACTTCTGCAAATTTTAGCTTGTTATTATTTTTCCCTGTGTCCACTGTCAAAAAACACCTGTTATTTCAGCGATTATATAAGACATCAACCGAAGAGGATGACTCCCCATTCTATTGAAGCTTAGAACAATATGTCAGAACCTCAATTATCTCTTAATAAGTAACAGTCTAACACATTCCATAGAAATTTTATTTAGATGTAATCGTTTACATTCTTATTTTACTCGAGAAGATTGGGTTAAATGAATCTCAATGAGTATAATAGCTCATCAATTCAAATCGGCCAGGTTTTTAAATGGACACTGATAAGAAATATTCCATGCAGGATGTTGCAAAGGAGGCGAATGTCTCTATTGCAACTGTATCCAGGGTTTTAAATAATCAAACGACTGTAAATGAGGAAACGGCCAAACGGGTATTACAGGTCGCCAGGAGATTGGACTACCGTCCCAATCGCGTTGCCCGGCGTATGCGCGTTAAAAATACCGACTCCCTGGTTATCGGCCTCATTATTGCTGACATGGAAAATCCGTTCTTTTCTGAAATAGCAAGGGGTGTGGAAGATGTGGCTTACCAGAATAAAAATGCCGTGATGGTTTGCAATTCGGATGAACAACCCGAGAAAGAAAGATTTTATCTTGAAACACTGATATCCGAACGCGTGGCCGGACTCATTATAGCACCAACTACCGGAAATTATGAAATCCTTCATAAGTTAAGTGATGAAAACTTCCCTATGATTTGTGTTGACCGGCATCCCGAAAATTTAAACCTGGATACGGTTACTATTAATAACGAACTGGGAGCTTACCAGGCCGTAAAACGATTGATAAATTTGGGACACCGACGCATTGGAATTATAAATGGATTACAGGGTTTATCGACGACTAACGAACGTTTTAACGGATATAAAAAAGCCCTCAAAGAAACCGGAATTCCTTTGGATGAAGATTTAATCGTGTTTGAAAATTCAAGACAATCCGGTGGTCGGGAAGGAATAAAAAAACTTATTAAACTAAAAACGCTTCCAACAGCTGTCTTTGTTACCAATAATCTTATGACATTAGGATTTCTGGAAGAGACCTATACTCAAAACCTAAATATTCCCGGTGATATAGCGCTGGTCGGTTTCGACGACATGCCGTGGTCTGCTGCATTAAATCCACCTTTGACAGCCGTTAAACAACCGGGTTATGAATTGGGAGTAACAGCTGCCGAATTATTACTGAAAAGGCTCAAAGAACCCAATCGAAACTCTGTAGATACTTTTTTAAATCCGGAACTCATCATCCGGAAATCGTGTGGTTCTGAGATCAGTTAACATTTAACAGTAAACAGTGATCAGCAAAACAGGTGATTCTGAAGCTTGCCGGGGGGTTTGACAACGGACGGATACATTAATATGCATTTTAAAACATGAATTTATTAATGACAAAGAAGATCACTCGATTTCATCGGGATGATAGTCATTAACTTTTGGTTAAGCAGTTACAGGTATTACTGGGTGCATTTGCCACAATAGATTCGCAAAGTTTTCAAAACCTTGCGGATCTGGATATTCTCTATGCTCAATGCAAAACCATATCAGTCATTACGCTCTTTTAGTGCTCTGTTTACGGCCTGAGTCAGTTCTTCATAGGACAGCTCACCCGAGTAAAACATCTTGTTTATAATAATTGTCGGTGTTTGCCGGAGTCCGATCATCATTCCGAGTCCCAAATCCTTTTGGATTCTTTTATCAACGGATGGTTTCTTCACATAGGTATGTAGCGCTTTTAAATTTTTCACACCGGCCAGTTTTGCCAGGCTGTCCCAGGGTTGCCGGGAAAATTTATCCTGGTTTTCAAATAATAGCTTCACATATTTTTCATAATTACCATACCTGGCCACTCCTTCAGATTGTCTTGCGGCCTCTTTAGCCCATCTGTGTTGCGGCAGGGGGAAATTATGCATCACCACCCGGAGTTGATGCGGATGTTTTTTACGATATTTCACCAATACTTGTTCGAATGAGGCACAATGCGGGCATTCAAAATCACTGAATTCGACCAATGTGACGGGGGCGTTTACCGAACCAATTGCATTCCCGTTCCGGGTCAAATCATTCCACATCTGATCGGGAAGCATTTTGGCGTCTTCATTCTGCATCCCCTGTTGTGCTTTGACAGATCCCATAACGATAAAAACAAGCATAAACGCTAACGGGAAAGTAATGTATTTACTCTTCATAATATTTTTACGCCGATTTAGAAATTAAGAGAATAGTTTTCTGAGTATTTAGTGAAACGTAATTTATTCATATCTCAATTAAGATGATTCAATTTTTTATGTTTATCCACTTCAAATGTATCTCCTGCCGGAAATTCATGATTTACGTTTATATATAGATATGAATATTTTTTTATTGACACTTTATGGTGAAATCGTTTACTTGCTGTGAAAACGCTTTTAGGTGCAAATACACTTATCATTTTTTAATTAAAGCAGGATTTTATTTAATAAAATGTAAACGTTTACATTTTATTAAGTCTGGTTTGTGCTCGTGTCAATTAAACCTTTGTTTTACGATGTTTTCTTGTTGAGGAGTATGATTTATGAACATTAATTAATACCCAAAATATGCCAAAATATATCCGGTATCTGATTGCATTTTCTTTATTTGGTTTCGTGTTCTGCCTTCAAAACGGTAATGTTGCAAAGGCGCAGAATAATCATATTACATCCACTTCTTTTACCTCCAACCCGTTCCGTCCGCAATTCCATTTCTCGCCGGATAGCAATTGGACCAACGACCCCAACGGGTTAGTCTTTTTTCACGGAGAATATCATCTCTTTTTTCAGTATAACCCGTTCGGCCATAAATGGGGACACATGAGCTGGGGACACGCTGTATCTCCCGATATGATCCACTGGAAACAGCTCCCGGTGGCGATTCCTGAAGCTAACAATGTCATGATTTTTTCGGGTTGCGCGGTAATCGATTCCAACAACACCAGCGGATTCGGTAAAAACGGAAAAATACCGATGATTGCGGTTTATGCCGGTTATAACACAAAAACGCATATCCAGGATCAGCGCCTGGCTTACAGCCTGGATTATGGACGCACGTGGACCAAATACAGCCAAAACCCGGTTATTACACTTCACAACAAAAATTTCCGTGATCCCAAAGTATTCTGGTACGCACCCGATCATCATTGGATCATGGTCGTCGCCCTGTCCGATCAGCATAAACTTCGCTTTTACAGTTCAGACAATTTAAAACAATGGACGAAACTCAGTGATTTTGGTCCGATGGGCGCCACGGGCGGTGTTTGGGAATGCCCGATGCTGGATAAAGTGAAAGTGACGGGCCACCCTTCGGAAACGAAATGGGTGCTTGAAATAGGATTGAATCCCGGTTCAGTGGCCGGCGGTTCGGGCGGGCAATATTTTATCGGCGATTTTAACGGTAAAACGTTCACACCCGATCCTGCTTTTAAAAATAATACCCACTGGGTCGATTACGGTAAAGATTATTATGCGGCAACTTCATGGGCTAATATTCCGCCTGAAGACGGACGAACATTATGGCTGGGCTGGATGGATAACTGGCAATACGCACAGGATGCTCCCTCTCATCCGTTTCGCGGTATGATGGCTTTCCCCCGATCGATTCATGTCAAAAAGGGACCCCGGGGTTACTACCTGCTGCAGCAGCCGGTCAACGAATTGCACTCCCTTCGCGGTAAGCATTATCATTTTAATAATCTCACCGTTTCGCCGGGAACCACTTCTCTAAGCAGTAAAGGGGTGAGAGGTACCACATTAGAAATTGAAACCACTATTGAACCGGGTTTGGCTAAAGATTTTGGCTTTCGGGTTCGAAAAGGCAAGAACGAGCAAACCGTCATCGGATACAATTCAGATAAAGATCAGCTCTATGTCGACCGCAGACACTCAGGCCGGGTTAATTGGAATAAGGATTTCCCGGGTGTCCAAACGGCTCCGCTAAAGATCGAAAACGGCAAAATAACTTTACATATTCTGGTCGATCACAGCTCGGTAGAGGTCTTCGCAAATGACGGTAAGCGTGTTATAACCGATGATATATATCCGAAGCTGAGCTCAGGCGGGCTTCAGCTATTTGCCCGGGGCGGCACTATTAAAGTGACATCACTGGATATCTGGCAACTGAAACCATACAGGAAATAACCCATGAAGAAAAGACATTACGTATACCTGATCACAACGGTAGCCGCACTCGGTGGTTTTCTCTTCGGATTTGATACGGCTGTCATCTCCGGGGCTAATCCGTTTATCAAACAATATTTTTCATTAAGCCAGATCGGCCTGGGCTGGGCGGTCGGTTCACTGGTTCTTGGTTGTATGATCGGAGCGGGAATTTCGGGACGCTTAAGTGATATGTTCGGACGCAAACGGATGCTTATCGCCACCTCCATCATATTTGCAATCTCCGCGGTCGGATCAGCTACGGCTACGGCATTTTGGTTTTTCATTGTCTCCCGTATCACCTGTGGGATTGCTGTCGGTGCCGCGTCACTGTTGTCCCCGACCTATATTGCGGAAATATCACCGTCGCACCTGAGGGGCCGGCTCGTTTCATTAAATCAACTGGCCATTACTATCGGTATCCTGGTTGTTTATTTCACCAACTACCTATTGGTCAACGCGGGCGATCAAAACTGGCGCTTTATGCTCGGAAGCGAAGTTATTCCCGCTATTATCTTCTTTATGTCTCTTTTCCTCGTACCCGAAAGTCCCCGCTGGCTGGTCAAAAACAAACAGCGCGATAAAGCCCTGAAAACATTAACCGACCTGGGCGGATTAGATCATGCTAAAGAACAGCTTAAAGAAATTGACAAGACACTGAAAGAGAAAGTAAAAGTAAGCGTAAAAGTTCTGTTCCAGGGAACGATGGGTAAGATCATGATCATCGGGATCCTGCTTGCGGCCTTTCAGCAGATCACAGGCATCAATGCCATTATCTACTTCGCGCCAACTATTTTTGCCAAAACAGGAGTGGCCACAAGCTCCGCTTTCCTGCAATCGGTCATTGTCGGGGTTGTGAATGTGGCCTTTACATTTGTCGCGATCGGTTTAATTGATAAGATGGGGCGCAAGCCGTTGTTACTTGCCGGATCGGCCGGAATGGCGATCTCACTGGGAGTGATGGTCTGGGCTTTTGCCACCAATAATGTGCACGGTGTGATCGTACTGTTTTCCGTTCTGGGTTATATCGCATCCTTCGCCGCTTCCCTGGCACCGGTCATGTGGGTTGTGACGTCGGAGATCTATCCCAACAAATATCGAGGAGCAGCCATGTCCGTTTCGACCGGAGTCAGCTGGATGTGTACATATCTCGTAGTACAGACGTTCCCATGGATGCTCGACAAAATGGGGGGAGCCGTTGCATTCGGGATATTCGGCGTACTAAGTGTCATCACATTCATCTTCATCCTGGCATATATACCGGAGACCAAAGGAAAGACGCTTGAGGAGATTGAGATCGATCTGGGCCTTTCCGTAAAAGAAGTTGAAACGCTGGAGGCATGATATATATGAATTTCACCCGGAGGATTTGATAATGAACCTGAAATTGCACAGAAATATCATCATACCGGCATTTAATATTTTTGTCCGTAAACCTCACGTAGTAGAAGGTTACGAACCATTTCCCCGTTTTTTGAGTGGCGGGGAAATGGTTATTTAATTATGAAATAGTTATTCGAGTAAAATGTCACGATGTTCGAAAGTAAAAATTATTTGTATCGGAGAAATTTTGTGGGATTCGCTCCCCACCGGACTTTTTCTGGGCGGAGCACCCTTGAACGTCAGTTTGAACCTGAGAAATTTCACGGATGAGGTCGCCATTATAAGTCGTGTTGGTAACGATCGGTTGGGTGACGAAGCGATAGCTCGTATAAAAAATCGTAATGTCACCACCGATCTGATACAAAGAGATGAAAATCTGGAAACCGGTTTCGTCGAAGTAACACTCGATGATTCGGGAAGTCCGGATTACCATATTGTCGATGCGGTAGCCTGGGATCAAATAGAGGTATCTAACCCACTTTTAGAGCACTTCAACAAAGCCTGGGCTATCGTTTTCGGCAGTCTGGCACAACGCAGCGAAACAAGCCGTAAGACGATCCAAACACTGATGCAGAGCGCCTGTCTCAGGGTTTTCGATATCAACTTACGTCCACCGTTTATCGATCCGGACATTATTGAAGAATCCCTGCATTACACGGATATTTTAAAGATCAATAAAGACGAGTTAACACAGCTCGGGGAATGGTTCGATCTACCCGGGGAAATAGAAGAAGCCGTGGCACAGCTGTCAGCCGATTTTGACATACCTATTATTACGGTTACGTGCGGCGATGAAGGAGCCGCCCTTTTGTATCACAGTGAATGGTTCGAACACCCTGGTTTTAAGATTAATGTAGCCGATGCCGTTGGTGCCGGTGACGCGTTTTTGTCCGCCCTGTTATACGGCATCCAAAAGGGCGAACATGGAGATGATATCCTGGCCCTGGCCAATGCGACGGGGGCTTATGTGGCCTCCCATAACGGGGCTGCGCCGGAATATGATATAGACGAGATTGAAAAGATGATGGATAGACGACTGACGATTGACGACGGTCGGAAAAGTACCTAAAATTAAACGGTAAAATAGATTTTTCTTAATACACTCAATAACTCAATAACTAATTTTTAAAAATATATCTGCGGAGATCATCATAATCAGTGTCATCCGCATTCTATAAATCACGATCCAACATCCCGGAAACAGGACACAAATTATCGTCCAACCGGATTATTTCTCAGTTTGAACAGTTTCCAGAATGATCCCCACATCCTTGGTTCATACAGCGGGCGTCTGAAAAATGTGATGAGAGGTAATCCGGTTTTTTTGTGTGGAAGCCGCGGAATTTTTTAGCCGCAGAAAGAAGAAATAAGGTTAAGCATAGAGCCTGGCGCATAGTGCATAGCGAAAATGAAGGCAAAACGGAAAGTTATTAGGTTATTGAGTGTATTGAGTTATTAAGATGGAAACGATAACAACAAATCACCGCCCACCAACAAAAATCAAATTTAGTCATCCCAATATTAAAAATACGTCATCCGGATCCGGGATCTCGTGAATTAGGGCTAATAACCTAATATCTGACACACAACTGTCATCCCGACGAATTGGAGGGATCAATCAGCGGCTTTAAACATTCACTGGCTAATATTTATTATAAGGGTGATAACTGGTCTTTATTTGTCTGAATCGCAGATTACACGGATAAAAGGATGAACGCAGATTGTCCTTCTTATCTCTTTACACTTACAACCTATCTCTCGCGAAGCGTTATCCGCGTTCTATTTGTCTGAATTGGGATTTATGGGATTATGGGATTGGGATGTAATTCTTTAAGCCGATAATTTGACAATCGAATAACTTGCTATTTTACGTATTGCTCTAAGCTTTCACCATTGTTCATTGAACATTGCTAATTGATCATCGTTTCTGTGTGCCGTTAGGTACACGATGTGGGTAGAAATAGAATTTTAAAAAAATACGCCGTGCCGTTAGGTACGGAATGTGAAAGCATATGATTTAGAATCAGGATGCCCAAGATTGGTAAGGCTTGTCCCGGATATTTTTAAGAATTTTAATCTTTGGGCCTGATGGGCCCCACCTACAAGGTGGTGTCCATCTAAAACCGGCAAGAAGCCTGTATAGGTGGACCCCACTTATCAAAGTGGAGCCCACCGGGTATGGGTTGAAAATTGACGTTTGTAATTGTCTGAATTGGGATTT
>DATFMH010000185.1:0-3250 GCA_035267045.1 Balneolales bacterium | reverse complement strand
ATTTCTAATACTATTATTAATACTTATTATTAAATTGAAACGAAAAAAAATATTATTAACAATACACACTAATATAGGAAGGTATAACTTCTTTAGAAGTATAATAGAAATTATAAATATATACTTATCTGATACACCAATTGTATTAAATAAAAAAAGTTATTGTATATCAAAAAAAATAAATAATGATACTGCAATTGTGTCTGCATTTATTCCTCCATTATATAATGAAAACAATGGATTTAAAAGTATACATGTATTGCGATATATAGATAACTCTAAATGGAATAATATTTATTGTACGAATGCTTCAAATGTAAAAATTGATAAGTATGGTAATGAAATTTATGGAATAACAGAGCTGGTAAATATCTTCAAAAAGAAACGAAATTCTCTCTTAATTGTATCAGATCCTTCGGGAAAATATGGTGAATATTTCCGGAAGAAAAAGATAGATATCAATTATCCAAATATTCTGTTCATCGGATTTCCCCATTCATTTATAGAAATATTGAAGTTTTCGGATGTATTTATCCGGGCTACATCCACAGATGGTGATTCATTATCGGTCAAGGAAGCTCTTTTCTTTGATAAGATTGTAATTGCCAGTGATGCTGTCTCACGGCCGAAAGGATGTATACTCTACAAATTTGGAGATAGCAGGGATCTGGAATCGAAAATAAATAATTATCAGGACACCGCCAGATTTAAAAATTTTAAAATTGAAAACGGCTACGAAGATATACGAAAAATATATTTAAATATGAAAGGAAAGCCGCGTCAGCAGCCGATATTACAACGAAAAGAAGTTTTTGAATTGCCAACGGCCTAATAGAATTACATATTATATCATATTTCATCTAATCCAGGCCTACTCACTTTTATTAAACTCCATCTATGCTAATGCCACAGGTGGCTACTGATGTTTCAATATTTTCACTTATATCTTTTTAACCCTTACCTTACCGGGTATAAACGAATTAATATTCAAGGTATATGATAACTGACGCTGACGATATCTATCACAAACAGAAAAAAGATGTTCTGGAAATATTTCATCAGGCAATGGATCAGATGCATCCCACGCAATTGATGAAAGGAGAAGTATCGTTGGAGAATAATATTCTGAGTATCAGGAATACAGTTGCAGAACTGAAAGAAGGTCAGAATATCTGGGTGATCGGAACCGGGAAGGCATCGGCTTCAATGGCGGAAGGATTGGAAGAAGTGCTCGGAGATCGTATAAAAGATGGAATGATCATCGTGCCGGAAGGAACCGGATCCGGGACAAAGATCATCCAAACTTTTACCGGAAATCATCCATTGCCCGGAGATGACAGCCTGGCATCTACTTACGAGTTACTTGATTTCATAAAGAAGATACCGGGGGATGATATTTTATTGTATTGCCTGAGCGGCGGAACTTCTGCCTTGCTTTGTATGCCTGAAGAAGGCCTTGAGCTGAAAGATCTGCAAAAGACGTATAAAATTCTGCTGGAAAGCGGAGCCAATATTCATGAGATGAATATCGTCCGCAAACAATTGTCGCAGGTTAAGGGTGGTGGTTTATGGTCGTTTTTGAATCCCGATGTTCATTTGATAGATCTTATTATTTCGGATGTACCTGATAACCGGCTTGAAGACATAGGTAGTGCTCCTACATTGATGAAGAAGACTGGATTTACTGATGCCATGAGCATTTTGGAGAAATATGATATCACAGCAAAAATGCCGAAGCGGGTCATAAATTTTATTAAAGAAGGCTACAGATTTGAAGGGGTGATGCCCGCAAAACCGGTCCATGGACAAAAAAGATATCATGAGTCATTACTTTTAAGTTCGGCGGAACATCTGGCAAAAAGATCGGGCGATATAGCTGAAGAAAAAGGATACCACGTTAAAGTCAGTGATCATGTTTATAATGATGATGTCCGTAAAGTTGCCAAACGAATATCCGCTGATGCCATTTCGGTTTTGAGCCGGGATGAACCGGCTGAATCACCGGCCGCACTGATCTATTTCGGTGAAAGTACGGTTAATGTTACCGGGAAGGGCCTGGGGGGGAGAAACCAGGAGTTGGCGTTGACGGCAGCTCTTTCGCTGGAAGGGCAGCATCACATCACAATTCTGAGTGCAGGAACGGACGGGAGGGATGGTCCCACGGACGCCGCCGGTGCAATAAGCACATCCGAAACGGCGTTACTCGCAAGAAAAAAAGGACTAAATCCCGAATCTTATTTGCAAAATAACGATTCTTACCATTTTTTTGAGAAGCTGGACGGACTGTTGATTACAGGTCCGACCGGAAATAATCTAATGGACCTTCAAATAGTATTGGTTACTTCATGATCTGGGAAAACGCCGGTTATTTATGGTTTTTAACAGCCATTCCGCTTTTGGCGGTTGGGGCATGGTATATTTACCATCGTACACAAAAGGTGAGAGAGCATTATTTTAAAGACAACCTTTTTAAGGATTTGTATAAAACCTATTGGCCGTTGGGCAGCCGGCTAAAAAATATTGCGTTATACATCGGTATCGGTTTCCTTACTGTCGCTCTGGCCGGGCCCAAAATTGGTACCCAGGTACGGAAAGTGAAACAGAAAGGGGTGGATATGATCATTGCCCTTGATCTGTCATCGAGTATGAATTGTCAGGATGTGAGTCCCAGCCGTCTTGAAAAGGCTAAATATGAAATCGACCGGTTGTTGACCAGATTACAGGGTAACCGGGTTGGGCTTGTCGTTTTTACGGGCGAGGCGTATTTACAGAGTCCATTGACAATGGATTTTTCCGCTTTACGAATGTTTTTAAATGTAGCGAATACCAATCAGATGCCTTCCACTACCACAAACTTCAAAGCGGCGATGCTGGCTACCAGGAATGCTTTCGATGATATGGATAAGCAGGATAAAAACGATAAAGCCGCAAAAGTGATGTTAATCATATCAGATGGCGAAAACCAGGGGTACGATTATCATTCGGCACTGAAAAGTTTGCAGGACGATCATATTGACGTATACACCATTGGGGTCGGGACACAACAGGGAGGCGCCATTCCAATCTATAATTCATCCGGGCAATTGCAGGGATATAAACGGGATGAAAATGGACGCGTGGTAACCACTCATCTGCAACCCAAAACATTGCAGCAGATCGCCAAAGAAGGGGATGGCAAATATTATGAGATACGACGCGGCAGTGACAGTATAGATGGTTTTATTCATCAGATTGACAAATTACAAAAAGG
>DATFMH010000184.1:0-5319 GCA_035267045.1 Balneolales bacterium | reverse complement strand
AGTATCGCCAAAGTCAAAGCTATTACCCTGGAAGCCGTATTTGAGTTGTCCCGCCGATTACAGGTGGCGGACCAGGAAGAAAAAGTCATCCTTAAATGTCCCGAAGATGTAAATGCTTACTTCGGTCCCATACTCCGTGATCTGCGGAAAGAGAATTTTATCGTTGCCTTCCTGAATGCCGCCAAGGTACTTACCGGTTATAAAAAAATTAGCATCGGAGGGGTTACAGCCACTATTGTTGATCCTGCGGAAGTCATGAAACAAGCCATCATGAACGATGCGCACAGTGTGATCGTCTTGCATAACCATCCATCCGGCAACACCAAACCCTCCCGGGCGGATATCCAGCTTACGAAGCGATTAGTCAACAGTGGTAAGATGCTGGGTATTTCAGTGGAAGACCATGTTATTGTAGCCGGGTATGAATTCACCAGTTTACGGGCTAAGGGGCACATGCAAGGGTAGAACAGTGATCAGGGAGCAGTAAACAGTAACAGAGATGCGGATGTCTCTAGTTTGTAACCGGTGACTATATGGAAAAAACAAGAGGCACAAGTTGCAAACTTGCGCCAGTTTGGGATTTTTTTCTTTAACATAAATTCGAGATAAAATCTATTTTAAGACAGCATATTTAAATAACAACTTCATTATGAAGATTTCTCCCTCTTGTCGAAATGACGCGAATGGGTAATAAACTGTTGGCCAGGTTTAAAAATCTCACGCAAAGGCGTCACCTCGAACCCGCTTTTTCGGTGGGAGAACTGCTAAACGTTGATAGGAAACATCATAAATCCAACATTTATGTTTATGATTATTTCGAACGTACGTTACTTTAGTAAAATGATACAAATAGGAGATATTCATCATTTAAAGGATGATTCCCTCAATTTTGAATTTGAATTTTCGGGAAATTTATAATCCTATAAATGAGGGTTTTATATAAGCAAACCCGGGAAAAGGTAAGTCATCATGAAAAGAAAATCAATATTTTTACTGTTTCTCATGATCGTTCTTGTGAGCTGCCATAACGTTACGAACGATAAAACAAATTCTAAAAATAGTTCCAAATATCCGATTATTGATGATTTCTGGTCCGTAGATAATCCGACCCATGCACACTGGCTCGGGAAGTCATCACAAAAAGAAATGAAAACCATCGCCAGTGCTTTCGGGAAGACCAATTATACAACCTCAAATGATACTGTCTATGATACCGTTTTGGTGAATGCTCCAAAGCATAAAGGGTTAACACTTCAACCTGCGACATGGGCATGGGGCCCGAAGAGTCAAATCATGAGTGGTTATTATATGAAATTCATCGATAGCTCAGAAACGAATTATCCCAATTTTATATATGAATTGGGCGTCAATCTCAAAATAAAATTTCCCGATTGGCCCGATTCTGCCGGTTCTCCACCCATAAAAGCCTATCCGAGTGATAAGCTACCACTCTATGGCTGGAAGTATAAAAATGGCATACTTACTGCCGAAACCTATTTATATCATACCAAAGCAGATTGGGATAGTACCGGTTTGGATAAAATGGATATCATAGTAAAAGATACCGCACTTGCTCGCCAAACGGCTCAATACCAGGGAAGTAAGCGAAGAGTCATTGTTTATCGTTTAAATAACATGAATGGTATTCTGGATGTTATTAAACAAATGGGGACACATTAGATGGATAGTATGAGAAAAATAAGAAATCATCCTGTTATAAAGCCCATAAACCTAAAGCATGGTTTGTAAACAGTTACAATATTTTGGTGGATTCCCCATCGCAGCGGGGAATGACGCCGTTGAGAGATCCGGATCATGCATAAAACCAACCCAGGTATGTCGCAAGTTTGCAACTTGTGACCCACTTAATGGCTCATTACCGATACCTTTATTCAATTAACACAATAGGGATAAGACCACATTTTCCGACATAATTACGCGCGCTGCTATAAATAATCCCGTCAGGTGAAGACATCCGGCCAATTTATTATAATGAATGTTACAAAATAAGGTAATGATGAATCCCAAAATTTATATTCACGGCTCATAGAAAAATGAATTTATTCGTGTTATATGCATCAAAACAGCTCTCTGTCGTCGGTGGTCAGTCGTCCGTCGTCAGGATAAGTTATATGTCTCAGGTCGAATACTCCTTCTAATTATTACAACTCTGCGATTCTTATCCAAACCTCACTTTCTAAATAGTAAAGTACGAATACTTACATTAATGGTATGGGTTGTGTAACAAGTTGCAAACTTGCGACATTTTGAGGGGTCCATTTACATAGTCTCTTAGTCATATCGGATCTGAAAACACTACCGGTACCGGACAAGACTTTCGAATAGCCACGAATAATAAATAATTCTCAACCACTTCAGGGAGTTTTATTGATCGGAAGGATTGATATTTCGAATTTTAAAAATCTGTCCCAAATAAACCGATTATGCTTAATTTTATTAATTAAAAAAACGTTTTGGACAGCTGTGATTCCAAATACGAATATAATTGTTTGCCTTTGTAAATGAATATACTTAAGGTTTAATAACGATTTAAATGCAAGTATTGCGTTATGTTTTTACTGGGGGTTGAAAGCTGAAAACCCAAAGGAGACCATATGAGAATATTTTACTGCCAAATAGAAAAAGCGTGGCCCCTTATCTTAAGAAACAGAGAACATGGCCTAAAACTGGCCGGGATTCTCTTACTTCTGTTGGGTTTTCATATTCTCCCCGTTCACGCCCAATGGGAACAGATGAAGATGGGAAACGAAAACCGGAGTGGTAGATACCTGGCCGGAACAGGATCTCATATTTTTGCCGTACTAGTGGATACTACAACTTCGAAACTTTATATATCCAAGGATGATGGAAATACCTGGCAGCCGGATACCACCTTTCCCCAAAAAAAGTTTATTAATACCGTGACTGTAGCGGATTCTAATTTGTATGCGGTAACAAATAGTGGAGCATTCCAGTCCGCCGATTGGGGAAAAAACTGGAAAGAGATAAATGGAAAAAGTTACTTAGGTATAATAATAAGAAGTGACACGAACTTGATTTTAGCCACCCGAAATGATGGGGTATTTTATTCTTCTGATGAGGGACAAACCTGGAATCCTACGCAAGGGAAAAATGGAATAATTCCATCGAATCCTATGACTACCACTATAGGTACGGAGCTTATCAATGATGCTGGTAATCCGGTTTATAGTGATGGTAGCCATATTTATCATTCTTTGGATAATGGCAAGGATTGGACTGTCATAAACGATACCCTAAATTATATAACTGTTTTAGCTTCAAATGGGACAGATATTTTTGCCGGCCGTTATATTTGGCCTGTACCATTATCTGCACCGCCGGGAGGGTTTTTCCGCTCCACGGACCATGGAAAAAGCTGGAAATCGTTTGAATCAGATTCTCTTAATACTTTTGAACGCCATGGCGATCCTGTGGCTATACATGGAACCAAAATTTTTGCCGGGGTAAGAAATGGTCTCTATGTTTCAGACATATCAAAAGCCAACTGGAAAAATGTTGGTCAGGGTTTACCCTCTGGTGCAGTCGAATCTGTTTATACAGACAGTTCCTACATCTTTGCAGGGGTTTATATGAAAGGCGTGTGGCGGCGCCCCATCTTCCAGGTTACGGCCATAAAAAAACAGCCGGTTTCTACGATTCCCTCTGATTTTCGATTGGGACAAAATTATCCCAATCCTTTTAATCCTACCACAACCATCCGCTATAAGATACCAGCAAGAGCTCATGTGAGACTCATGATCTATAACGTACTAGGCCAACGGGTGAAAACCCTGGTGAACAAAGAAGAGGCCCCGGGCCAATATTCTGTACAATTTAAAGCTTTAAGGTTAGACAGCGGAGTATATCTCTACCGGCTCCGGGCGGGTAACTTTGTGCAGACCAAAAAATTAGTGTTACTTAAATGAGGTTTTAAACAATGTAGAAAAGTAGGAATAACCAAATTTACAGTTAATAATAATATCACAGGCAGTGTAGCACCACCGCCTGTGATAAATCGGGCAATTAAAACAGACTAGCTAATATCTCTTCCTAAAAAGAGAAGAGGTGTCTTTTTATTTGCCTTTCATCTAAGATAACCTTAAAACATGAAAGGGAAAAATGATCAAATCAATTCTAACTTACGGGGTTTTGATTATATTAATGCTGGTTCCATATCAAAGCTTTGCCCAACAACAAACCGGCTCACAGATCATTCATAGCAGAGTTCCGGGTATGATAAAAAAACGGGGACTCACTCCTATAAGATCTATGAAAAAAACAAAACAATTAAAATTGGTTATCGATCTACCATTACGAAACCAGACTGAGCTTAATCAACTACTACATCAGATCTATAATCCCACAAGCCCGAAATTCCATCATTATTTATCCCATTCGGAATTTATTTCGGATTTCGGTCCGGCTTCCGGGAACTATCAGGCCGTGAAAGCTTTCATTAAAGCCAATGGTTTTAACGTGACTAAAACCTATCCGGATAAGATGCTATTAGATATTAGCGGGACGGTCTCCACAATTGAAAAAGTATTTCATGTACATATGGAAATATATAAACGACCGGGTAAAACCAGTACCTTTTTTGCTCCAGACGCCCAACCCTCTGTTAATCTTAACACAACTATATCGTCAATAGAAGGGCTGAATAATTATATGATACCAAAACCTGCAGGGAATGGGATAGTAAATCAAGTTAATTCACATTTTACAAAAAATTATAAGAAGAAAAATGCAAAAACTTTATTAACAAATTCAAATTATACAGGATCGTTTTATGGAAGAGATTTTCGAAAAGCTTATGTCCCTGGTATAAGTCTCGAAGGACAAGGACAAAAAGTAGGTCTTTTGGAATTTAATAAAGCGTACTATCCAAGTGATATTGAAGAATTTGATAATAAAGTTAGATATGGTTCTCATTTACGTTATGTTCCAATAAAGCAAATTTTGCTCGATGGTGTTAGTGGCAATCCTGATTCAGTTGGAACTGATGAAGAATCTTGGGATATTGAAATGGCCAATGCCATGGCTCCCGGTTTGGATTCTGTAGTAGTATTTGATGGTTTAAATGACAAACATATTTTAAATGCCATGGTACATCATACATCCATTAAACAATTCAGTGCATCATGGGCATTTTGGACTGATTCTACAAGTTCCTACTCTTATTTCAAAGAATTAGCCGCGCAGGGACAATCTTTCTTTAATGCTTCTGGTGATTGGGGAAGATGGGGAGTAATAAAACCTGTTGTCATTGGTGACCCCTACGTTACTATTGTTGGAGGT
>DATFMH010000183.1:0-15307 GCA_035267045.1 Balneolales bacterium | reverse complement strand
GCCGGATTAATTGGCTGGTATACAAATTGCTGTCCGAATACGGAATGATAACCTAATACCACTATAAACAGGGACATCATCCCTACCCCCTTGTTGAATAACATCTTACTTCCCCCCTGATTAATTTCAATCCTAATTATTTAAAAATCGATTTATGATATATTTGTAAATATTGTCTGGAATACGCCACGGCTGCTTTTGCCGCTTCTTCAATAATTTCTATTCTGGGTTGTAAAAAATTCTGAAATACGGTTTTATCATCTATCACTACCATAATCTGTGTTCCAAGAGAAGGAACAGGTTTTTCACGTATAACTATTGTATAGTTAAGTACATGTTTTGGTGAATCCCATTCCTTATAAAAAATGTCATAGAAATCTTTCCCCAATTTAGATTGCGTCTCATCCATCACCAGGCCATCAAAATCAAGCAATGAATCATTGACTATAGAACGGTTTTGATAGAGCTGTTCTTTTATCGTAAGATATTGGTGCCAGATCTCAGAGTAAGTAATAATCTTATTGGGCAAAGAATCCACTTTCAAATTTTTTATCCGGTATGGTATATCAACTCTTATTCCAGGATACCAATGCTCTAAATGCTCTATCCTGTTATAATCATATTTCATAGGACTCTGCTTATCCAATTGGCCTGTAAACGATTTTCCTTTCAAAACACCGACAATGGCTAATAGTAAACCACAGACAATTATTATCATTACCAGCTTTTGAATAATGGACTCTTGTGTGAACGATGTATGTATCAAGTGATTAAGCATATTTCAAAGAAAACGGCTTTATGTATATGCATACTTGTATATTTACCCTTGTATCGTCTCCGATAAATGTTTTTCTACCGATGGAGAGTTAACAACTGAATAAATGAATATTCTTTATTTACCAGTTATTGAACAATGATTTATATTTTACTTTAAACCCAAATATCTCTCTCATCTCTTCCCCTGTTTTTACATATACGCTTTGTATACCCCTATGTCATAACTAACACATCGCTGTTCCTAAAATCAATACTCTTGTACTAATTAAGCGGTTATAAGTTTTTAATATATGTATATCAATGCTATAGTAAGTACTAAATGTCACCTATTCATTTAATTATCAACGCATTTCGTTATTCGTAAACGACAAATCCGGAATTTATTAGCGAAAGCAATGATTATATTTTTTTATTCTTTGAAACAATTTACATGACCCGATTATATAAGTGTCTCAAAATTCCAAAATGTTTTACTAAACCTTCTATCCTATTTCATTAAGCACCTATTTACGGGATTTTACTTATTCATGGTTATCATGAATTGCAATTGACCTTGCTTCATTAATTCGATAAACGCTATTGATACTTACGTATTTTATACTAACTTACATTTAAAGTATCGAATTATTTTAGGTGTGTTAAATTGTCTAATTGATCAAGAACCACAAAAAGTGAATAATATAAATACACTAAATTAAATTATGATTTTACATATTATTGTAGTTCATTACGTTCGATCTATATTTTTTGTAAGTTTTAAGATCAATTAATATACACTTTGGGAAAACAGAAGCGACGAATTTACTAATGAGATAGTTCAACTATTATTATAATTAGTAAATGGAGTTAAATATTATAAAGTAATATTACGTAAGTAATATATTGTGTTTTTGAATCCTGGTATATGGTTTGGGAAAATGAATACTTGAAGAAAATCTTTTAAGTGTAAACCAATTAATCTGGGTAATTGGTGAATGCATATTCAGGAGCGAAAACTATGTAATTTTCTATTTATTACCGGTAGCCAATGGCTGAAGTCTTATCGTCATTGCCTATATTGATATTGACAAAAATGAGAACTAAAAATTTAATTAGTACACTTTACATAAGTGTACCGCCATCTGCAGAAACGGAATCTCTTAAAAATAATTTGACCGGGAGAAAGGCATTCGTTGTTGAGGATGAGCAAAACGTATACGGATATTTCACAAGAACTGACCTCTTTCGTAAAACAGGCCGCACTGCTCTGGATTATATAGATAATCAACCATCAGTAGAACGGAATAGCAATCTTCACGATGTTTATAAATTGATGCAGGATTGTGATACCGATGTCATCGGCGTAATGAATAATGGCATATTCATGGGGCTAATTTACAAAGATGACCTGATCGTTTATTTGTTGAAAAATAATCAGGACAAGGATAAACAAATTCATACTATTGCCCATGATTTGAAAAATCCAATTTCAGCAATCGAAGGAATGGTTGAATTAATAAAAATGGAAGAGAACGAATCGTCACGGACTAAATATTTGAATTATATTCTTCAGGCCTGCTCCGATTCTTATAATATTATCAGCAACCTTTTAGAACTGGCATCGATAGAGCATGAGATCAGCAAACATCTGGAAAATGTTGATATCAATGTACTATTAAATGAATTTTTATCTGAGCCACTATATAGCGCTAAAAGAAAAAATATCACCATCCATAATAAAATAGATGACAATCACTGGTACGTTAATATAAACCCCAAACATTTTAAGCGTGCGATTCAAAACCTCATCGTCAATAGTATTAAATTCTCAAATCCTGGTGATGAAATTACTTTATCTACCTATCTTGATAATGACAGAGTGATTATCAAGACTAGTGATGAGGGTATCGGCATCCCTTCTCATTTACAATCGGAAATCTTTAAGAAATTTTCAAAGGCAAGACGTAAAGGTACACAGGGAGAACAATCAACGGGCCTGGGTATGGCTATCGTTAAAGAAATTGTGGAATTTCATAACGGCAAGATATGGTTATGGAGTGAAGAAGGTAAAGGAACCGAAGTTTATATAAGTTTGCCTCTTATACCTGTAATTGATCATTCCACTACGTTAAGTAACATCTAAAATAGTTTTATGTAACCAAATCCGAATACTCAATCTTTGTGTTTCCAAGCCCGGCCATATTTTCAGATTTAATATTATCCAACGTAGTCTTAACTTTAGTTTCGGTTTCGATAAGTTCATATGAACCCGAAACATAGCCGCCTTCATTTATCTTCTGCGAAATCTTATTTTTGCCGGCAATCTGAAATACTCCGCCTTTTTTAATATCCCTAAATTTGCATGGTATTAAATCAGGTTCTTTTAAGGATATATTATATTTGTTTCTTATAATCAGCATTCTGCCCTTCCCATTTTGGATTAACATTCACGGTACGTGACTACAGAATAAAACACCGGTATGACAACCTCCTGTCACCGCCTGGAGTAAAAATTTCTATCTATCTCTTCTTTTCATATCCGGGAAACTTCACTATTGCCACCAGAAATACTCCTTATCATACCATTACTCAACTCCATTGTTTTATATATAGTTATTTAATTTATGCATAATTTTTTAAAAAAAAGTGTAAGGAAGTCTCTCAAATTGTGTCTTATTACATGTATTACGGATTGGTTCGTTTGAGTGATACTTTTTAATTCTGTACCATTTATAGCATTCTCTTAATACAATATAATTTGCGGGGACAAAGGGGTTGGGATGTATTCGACAGATGGAATTTTCTCAGATTTTCCACCTGTCGATGCTCCCTTTTTTTAATTACCTACTAATCTTTCTACTTACTTGTAGCTGTTAGTTTTCAGGGCATATTATCCCAATTATATTTAATTTATACATATTTAGATGCGTTTTATTCTTGCTATTTTATCAATTCTGGCTTATACTTTCTCAAACCCTAAATACAAATAACCCCGCAATCGGTTAACCAACCCCAAAGTTGCCCTCCCCAACAGTTAGCCGATTGCTTCTTTTTTTTGGAAGCGATTTTATTTAATTCCATAATAAGTTATTCCAAAATACAGCTTCGCATTTCCGTGTGATAACTCATTATTTCCATGATTTTATAAAAAAAATATACCTATATGCATTTTTTATTTGCATTATTCCTTGATTCATCCGTAAACTTAAAACAATGAAAATGACAAAATTACATAATAACCGCGTAGTAGTCCGCCGCCGTCCACGTAGAGGAACAGCGAACAGGAAGGCTATGCCGTAATTAAGTAATTTCATAATTTTATTTAAAAGGCAGGACCTTCCGGGTTCTGCCTTTTTTTTTGCTCATAATTAAATCAGAAGTATATCAAATGGGAAAAATAGTTTTAGCTTACAGCGGTGGATTGGATACAAGCTTTTGCATTCCATACCTCCTTAATAAATACGGTGCTGATATTTATACTGTTACAGTAGATTGTGCCGGACTCAATGAAGAAGAAAAAAACAAACTTGATGAACAGGCGTTACAACTTGGCGCAAAAGAACATACTACCATCGACGGAACAACCCTTCTATATGATCAGGTACTATCTTACCTGATCAAGGGAAATGTACTGCGTGACCGCACATACCCATTATGTGTTGGTTCCGAACGCTTCATCCAGGCAAAACTGGCTGCTGAATTCGCAAGCTCTATCGGAGCGGAAGCTATTGCGCATGGGTCTACTTCTGCCGGAAATGATCAGATCAGGTTTGATACAGCTCTGAGAACACTTAATCCCGGCCTTGAGATCATAACGCCTATCAGAGATGAGCAATTCACCAGGGAATATCAGACGGAATACCTTAAAAAATATGGCGTTTATTTTTCATCTGGGAAATCGCCTTACTCTGTCAACAGCGGATTATGGGGAACGACAGTCGGCGGACATGAGACCTTAACTTCCGAACAGCCACTTCCATTTAAGGCTTTTCCTCATCTGCCGGAACCGGAAAAATTACAGGATGAGCAGGAAGTGGTGTCCATTTCTTTCGAAGAAGGCCTGCCGGTTGCCGTTAATGGAGACTCATTACCGTCTTTAACACTTTTAAAGAAAGTACAGGAGATCGGCGAATCTCATGGAATAGGACGGGGCATGCATACGGGCGATACTATCATCGGCATCAAGGGCCGGATTGGTTTTGAGGCACCGGTTGCTTCTATCCTCTATGCCGCACATAGCGAATTGGAAAAAATAGTGTTAACGAAATGGCAAAAACACTTAAAAAATATGTTAGCCGATCAATATGGCATGATGCTGCATGAAGCCAATTATTTCGACCCGGTAATGAGAGATATCGAAGCTTTCTTCGATGAATCACAAAAAAAGGTGACCGGTGAAGTCAGCCTTCATCTATATCACGGTGCCATCTATCCTTATGGGACCTCTTCTCCCAATTCTTTAATGAAATCGAAAAAAGCCCTCTACGGTGAGCAATCGCAACTATGGACAGGTGCGGAAGCCAAAGCTTTCAGTAAAATTTACGGATTATCCTCAGTATTAAGTAATCAACTCGTAAAACAACAATAATATGGAATCACTTAACTCATTTAATACAGATATCATTGCTTCGGGTACGGGAAATGTACCTTTATCCAAAGAAGTCACACTTTCTGACAATATCGTTGCCAGAGATGGATATCTCATAGCGGTTCGTTTACTTGATCACAAACCAACCTATAATCAGGTTGAATTGCGGGATGGCTCTTTTGCTACTATTGACAAAGGTCAAATCTTAATTGGTACACTTGGTGAAAGACAAGCATTGAGGGGTTATAGCGGAATAGTCCCACGAAAAATTAATAAGGGAGATGTCCTGCATATCTTAAATATGGGTGGAATAATAGGCTTTTGCCAGTCGGATTACCCCTCCTTCGGACCGGCCATGCAAGCTGAAGTACTTGGTGCGGTGATGATCAATGATGGAGAAAATTTGAAACATGCATCCATAAGTGATCATGCCATCGAATGGAAAGACAGTCTGGAAGAAAGCGCACCAATCATTGCTGTTACAGGTACGTGCATGAATGTTGGTAAAACATTAGCGGCTTCTTTGTTGGTTAAGGAATTGAGTCAACGGGGTTACCGGGTGGCAGCAGGCAAATTAACAGGTGCTTCCCTAATGCGGGATACCCGGTCGATGAAAAATAACGGGGCCATCGATTGTATTAACTTCACGGAAGCCGGATTGGTATCAACGACACATCAAAATGTCCTGCCGATGGCTAAGGGTGTTATCGCCCAATTGAACAAAAGCAATCCGGACGTGATTGTTGTTGAGTTCGGTGATGGCATCATCGGGCCATATGGCGTTGATAACCTATTAATTGATAAAGAATTACAGCAACACATCGCTATACATATCGCTGCCACACAGGATTTAACCGGATGCTGGGCCCTCGATCATCTTTTCAAATCTCAGTATAACAGGTCAATTTCTTTGATCACAGGCCCGGTCACCGATAATATCGTAGGCATCAATTATATCCAGAATACGCTCGGAATAAAAGCGGTAAATGCCGTCCAGAATCCTGAAAAATTAACGGATTATGTTATAGCTGAGCTGAAACATAATGTAAAACAGGCTATAGGAGCATGAATTCCCAAATCACATTGTCGTTAGTTGGCGCAAGTGGATTTTCAGGTATCGAATTCCTGCGCTTGATGTTACAACATCCAAATCTTACGCTGGAAAAGATATACGGATTTAGTTCGGCGGGTACATTTCTGGAAGATATTTACCCGGCTTTGAAAAAAGTATATACCCAAAAGATTACCTCCGTTGAATCCGTATTGAATGATGATTCTGATCTTATCGTATTTACGCTGCCCCATGGAAAATCCGCAGAATGGATACATAAACTATTGGAATCCGGTTATAAGGGTAAAATACTGGATGTAGGTTCTGATTACAGATTACATAACCCTGAAGATTATCAGACGTATTACGGCTATGAACATGCCTATCCTAAAACGATACAAAAATTCCAATATGGCCTGCCGGAATTTTTCAAAAAAGAGATTTTAAAATCGTCTTATGTAGCTAATCCCGGTTGTTTTGCTACCGCCATGCAGATTGCCCTTTTACCACTTATTCAACATAATTGTGCTGCTTCATATCATGTTACGGGTATGACAGGATCTTCCGGCTCCGGTGCCAAATTATCACAGGCGGTACATTTCTCTCATCGATTTGGTAATGTAAAAGCATATAAGGTGTTAAAACACCAACACATGAGCGAATTGTTTCAATCGGCAAAAAGCCTGACAAATAATAATCCGGATGTCTTATTTACCCCTTTATCAGGGCCTTTCGTTCGGGGTATTTGGATGACGGCTTCTTTTACACTTTCAAAAGATGTCCCAATAGGATCTATATATGAATCAGCTTACAAAAACTCTCCATTCGTTCGTTTTAGTCAAATTCTGCCGGAATTAAATCATGTTGTCGGCAGCAATTTCGTTGATATCGGATGGCAACAGGATGGACCCCACGTCGTTGTTGGTATAGCATTGGATAACTTAATTAAAGGCGCATCCGGACAAGCCATTCAAAATATAAATCTTATGTTCGGACTGAATGAAACCACTGGTCTCACACAACCCGGTTATATTTTATGAATTCAACTCCTTCACTTACTAAAAAAGATTTTCTTTATTTGTCAGATTGGCCGACAGATGAACTGACATCAATAATCAAACTTGCCACCGATTTAAAAAAGAATAATTATCGTGAACACATCGCAAAAGATCGTGTTTTAGGACTTTTTTTCAACAATCCATCCTTACGAACATTAATATCTTTTCAGACTGCCGCCGCTCATCTTGGAGCACAATCAGTAGTCATTCAACCGGGTAAAAGTTCCTGGAATATTGAATTGGAAGATGGTACCATAATGGATGGTGATAACCAGGAACATATCAAGGAAATGATGCAGGTACTGTCGAATTATGTCGATACATTGGGAATACGGTATTTTGCCTCATTTAAAGATGAAGAAAAAGATAAGAATGACACGATCCTAAAAAAGATGGCCGGTTACGCGTCCGTACCGGTCATAAACATGGAAAGCGCCACGGCGCATCCTTGTCAGGCTATGGCCGACTGGATGACGCTTATAGAAACAATGGGACCATCGCTCGATGATGTCAATGTAGTATTGACATGGGCCCCACATCCTCATCCCCTGCCCCGGGCCGTTCCGCAAACAACGCTTGAAGCATTCGTCCGAAGCGGTGCAAATGTAACGCTTGCATGTCCGCCCGAGATGATGCCGGATAAGCCTGTACTCAACAATATAAAACAGTATGCCTCTTCGAATTTGAATATTACACATAAACGCGATGAAGCTTTAAAAAATGCCGATATTGTCTACGCTAAATCGTGGCATGCCGCACCCGTTTATTCTAATCCGGATGAAGAAAAAAAGATCAGGCAGCAACACAAAGACTGGACACTCACAGCTAAAGATATGGCTAAAACACGTTCAGCCAGATTCATGCACTGTCTTCCCATCAGAAGAAATGTCGTTGCCGAAGACGCTGTCCTGGACGATCCCAAAGCCATACATATTGAACAGGCTGAAAACAGATTACACATACAAAAAGCGATATTGATGAAATTATGGAACCTGTCCTTGTAAAGATCGGTGGAGAAATCGTTGATCATCCGCACTTTTTGAAACTTTTTCTCACCTGGTTACAACAAAAATATTCTCAGAATCAGCCGGTGGTCATTGTCCATGGAGCCGGGAAACAGGTGGACATCCTTAGCAAACGTTTGGATGTTACGACTACCAAACATCAGGGACGAAGAGTTACGGATAAAAAGACATTGGAAATTTTTATTCAGGCTATGGCAGGATCCGTCAATAAAAAACTGATTTCTGAAATACGAGCATACGGGTTATCCGCTGTCGGTATCACTGCCGCCGATGCCAATATTAGTACCTCTGTTCGAAGAAAACCACTGAATATTAATGGTCAGAATATCGATTTCGGCTATGTCGGAGAAATCGAACAAATAAATACAACATTCATTAACCTGATGTTGGAAAATCGATTTATTCCTGTTATCGGTTGCCTGACCTGGTCGAACGATGTCGGTTTATTGAATGTAAATGCCGATACATTGGCCATGAAACTGGCTATTGCTTTAAATTGCCAAACGTTAATGTTACTTACTAAGACCGGTGCGGTATGGGATAACTCCAATAATCCATTACCGACATTGAACTGGACAGATTTTCAAACGGGGTTAGAACAAGGATGGATAAGGGATGGCATGATACCAAAGCTTCAAACAGGTTTTAAATCAATTAAAAATGGTGTGCAGGAGGTTGTTATATGCAGCCCCGAAACCCTGGTTAATAAAAACGGAACGAAACTTCTCAAAAACGAAGAATTATAACATGCTTGATATAGAATCTCTTTTGGTGAAAATGGTCAGTTTTCCCAGTCTCAGTGAACAGGAAAAACCTATCGTGGATTGGCTCGAATCGTATGTCAGGGATACCGGTTTACTTGAGATTGAGCGATTCGAGAACAATATCCTTTTCCATCTTGGAAGTGGACATAACTGGTTATTACTTAATTCCCATACCGATGTCGTCCCCCCTTCTCCTGATCATTCAGGCGAGCCATTTGAGCCTCATTATGAGGATGGAAAAATTTATGGAAGAGGAACAACGGATGCCAAAGGCTGTGGTTCGAGCATGTTAACAGCGTTACTGGAACTGGCTGAAGAAGGTTATAATCCCAATGGCCGGGTAAGCCTGGCATTAACTGTGTGCGAAGAAGCATCCGGCTTTAACAACGGGATGGCATATTTACGTACAAAAATTGATAAACCGGATGCGGCTATAGTCGGAGAACCTACGTCCCTTGCTCCATGCATAGCTCAAAAAGGATTGCTCATACTTAAGCTTATCAGTAAAGGAGATTCCGGACATGCCGCCCGGGTCAGTACGAATAATGCTATTTATAATATTACCGATATACTCGAAAAACTTCAGCATTGTTCTTTTGAAGCAGAAAACAATTTCCTCGGTAAAGTAAAAATCACTCCAACGAAGATTAACGGCGGGACAGCAAACAATATGGCACCCGAACAGGTCGAAGTTATACTTGATATTCGTACGATCCCGGAAGTTCCGAATGAATTAATCATTAATACGATCAAAAAAGAGACCGGGGCTGAAGTAGAAATTATATCAGACAGATATATAGCCACCGGTACAGATCCACAGGAACCGATAGCACAAAGTGCGTTATTGGCATCGAAGCAAAATCAATTTGGCTCACCTACCAGTTCCGATTGGGTTTTTCTGCATGATATTCCGACCGTAAAAATGGGCCCCGGACACAGTCAGATGTCTCATAAACGTGATGAATATATCGAAGTGGACCAATTACATGATGGCGTAAAACTTTATAAAGAAACGATTAAATATTATTTCAGCTAAACACTTTTTATCCTATGAAAACATTATGGCAGCATTCCAATAAACCGTATGGATCTGATTGGTTTTTTAATTTTACGGCGGCGGAAGACCGTCTATACGATGAATTCCTGATACCATACGACGTTTTTTCCAATATAGCCCAGGTTATGGGGCTCCATAAGATATCCTTACTAAACGGGAATGAGAAAGATGAATTACTCGATAAGTTACGCGAGATATATCAGCTTTGGGATAACAATGAATTTCACTTGAATGAGACAGATGAAGACGTTCACTCAGCTATCGAAAAATATCTTACATCGAAATGCGGCGACACCGGGAAAAAGATACATGCAGGCCGATCACGAAATGATTTAATCCTTTCTGATATTCGCCTGTATACCAAAGTTCAACTGCGGGATATTTTTTCACAGTGGCTTCAAATAACTGATATCCTGAAAGATAAAACAGCAAATAATCATGGTATTTTTTTCCCGGGTTATACTCACACACAGCCGGCTATGCCAAATTCAGCAGACGCCTGGTTTATGGGTTACCTGGAACTATTTATGCTATCCTTCGACGCTGTCATCGAATCCTATTATGCTGTAGATTCCAGTCCTTTAGGTTCAGCAGCAGGTTTTGGTGTACCTCATATTAAGATAGATAAATCATTCATAGCGGATACACTAGGTTTTTCAAAGCCCCTTTACGCTGTAACCTCGGCTCAACTATTTCGTGGTTTAGCGGAACAGAAGATTATCTCGGCATTGAACATAGCTGCCCAGGTATATAACCGGATGGCATCGGATATCATATCATATGTTGGCATGGATAAGCAATTTGTACAGGTCAGCGACGACCAGGTATCCGGAAGCAGTATCATGCCTCAAAAGAGAAATCCCGATGTCTGGGAACTGATCCGCGGCGAATCGCATGTTTATGCCGGATGGTTAACACAGCTTTACAGTTTGACCAATAATATGAGTTCGGGATATCACCGTGACCTGCAACTGGTAAAAAAAATACTCATGGATGCCCTGAACCATATGAAGCGGTTAAATGACGCCGTCATTCATGCATTGAAAGGTGTAAGCTTTAACAAGGACGCCTGTGAAAAGGCCCTGTCAAGAGAATTATTTGCCACTCATATTGCTAATAAATTGACGCTGGAAGGCATGCCTTTTCGGGAAGCCTATCAGAGGGCCGGATCAATTTATCCGGAAATGGATGTCCCGGATAATGAAACACTAAGCAATTCATACCACCATGAGGGCGCTCCAGGAAAATGTGACGCGCAATTCTTTGACAATGAACTACAGGAATATGCTACTTGGCTGGATAATCACAATTCTGAGTGGAGTGAGATTTTAAATAAGTTATTGAGTAATTGATAAGCAAAAAATACAATGGCCAGCCATTATCGTCCGGCCATTGTATTTCAATTTTATATCTAATGTTATTTACCTGCCGTTTGAACCGGTATTATCTGTTGGTAAAGGCGGGAGTTGCGGATGATAATTTCGGTATGGTGGTTTCTTATACGCAGGCAGCGGATGATCTTTCAGCTCTTTAAGAGCAACCTGTACAGCTTTCTCCAGCTGCGGATCATGTCCTTTTCTGACCAATTCCGGATTTTGCCATACGGATACATCCGGCGCTATACCATGTCCTTCAACAGGGAATGTACCATCCAACCCTTCTATGGCCATTCGTGGTGCCGTAACACTGCCACCATCCATTAACGGTGGATAACCGCCAATACCAACAAGTCCGCCCCACGTTTTCTTACCGACGAGTGTCCCGATATGATCCATTTTAAAATACCACGGCAAAGCATCTCCTCCGGAACCGGCAAACTGGTTAATGACCATCACCTTAGGTCCGAAAATAGCCTCTTGCGGTAATATGGCCTTCTTCCCGTAGCGTGTGACAAACATGCTCATGGGTTTTCGCTTCAAATATTGGATAATATAATCAGAGATATCACCACCGTGATTATAACGTTCATCAATGATTACACCTTTTTTATCCACCTGCGAAAAATAGTAACGGTTGAAGTTATTGAATCCTCCTGAACCGGTATTGGGCAGATAGACATAGCCCAATTTACCATCGCTTAATTTATCCACCAGCTCTTTATTATGCTCAATCCAGGCCTCATTACGTAGTTTAAACTCACTGGGAATGGTTTTTACCGTAATCTGATGAGAATCCTTCATGCTGGGATTTGGTCCGACCGTCAGGGTAACAACTTTATTGGCCATATCCTCAAAAGCGCTGTAAATATTCATCTCACCTGTTATGGGTCTGCCATTAACAGCCAGGACATAATCACCGGTTCCAACTTCCAGCCCGGGTTGAGCCAACGGGGCATATAAGTCGGGATTCCATGAACCTGATGTAAATATCTTTGTGATCTTATAACGATTATGATCAATCTTATAGTTGGCACCCAACAATCCAACTTTAATATTTTCCATCTTAGGCTCTGTTCCACCTCTTACAAACTCATGGCCGACAGAAATATAGCTGAGCATCTCTTTAAAGAGGAAATTGAGTCCGGTGCGACTGGCAATCCCGGGTAAATACGCAGCAAATTCTTTCTCTGCCTTATTGATATTTAAGCCATCATAATTGGGATTGTAAAAGAAAGCACGTTCGATTCGCCATGATTCATAGTACATATCCGTCCATTCCTTATGAGGATCGACATATACTCTCATATCAGAAATCTTAAGTTTGGTGGGATGTGCAATTTTGGAGCCTGCTGTCGATCCGATGAACCAGCTTCTGCCCTTTCTGTAAATGGCTTTTGTTCCATTCGATGACAGCTTGAATCCCGATATACCGGAGATTAGTGTTTGGGTTTTGTGGGTCTTCATAACATATTTGAGCACTTCAGCGCCATTACGGTTATAATGTCCCGGAATGGTTACCAGTGGCGATTTGATCAAATACAATATCCCGGTTTTCCCGGCCATCATTCCTTTATAATTTGCTGCTGAAACAGGTAAAGCCACGGCACGAGACATCATGTTACTGAAATCAATTTCAACATTTTTTGAGTTGTCTTGTTTACCTGTAACGGAATCATTCTTACCGGATTTCGACGATTCCGTATCCTCATAACCGCTTTTAGTAGCTATAGGCGACGGGAATCCCTTTTTGAGATTCACTGCATAAATATTGCGTTCAACAGGCCGTTCCATACTTGTCATTTCCCATGGCCCTTTCCCTTCGGACAATCCCGTATTGGTACTTGAGGTAAAGTATAAGTGGTTACCATCAGCCCCAAAGACCGGATACAGACAATCACTTCCCAAATCAGTTATTTGATGGGTTTGATGATCCTTAAGTGAATAAATAAATACGGAGTGAAGAAAATTAGGCATGATCCTGGTATAAGTAAGCCATTGGCTGTCAGGCGACCAACGCGCATCAAATTCATGCAAAGAATTGTCATCATATGCATCTGTATCGACTTTTATAGGTTTTGGATTAGACTGCGTCAGATCCACGTACCAAAGATTTAATTTCTGATCGGTAAACGTTAGCTTGTTGCCATCGGGTGACCAACGTAAATCATAGTAGTAAGCTCCTAACTGTCCGAGTGAAATTTTACGAACGGACCCGATCCCATCCTGATTTTTAATGTACAAATCATATTCTCCACCTTTATCGGCAAAATAAGCGATAGATTTTCCATCAGGCGACCATGCCGGCCCACGATCTTCGACACCGGGACTACTGGTCAGGTTATCGATACTTCCATGTTTTGTAGGGACAGTTAATATTTCACCGTGTGCTTCAAAAACGGCCCTGACACCATTGGGTGAGATATCATAATTGCGAATCTCATCCGCAACTTTCTTATAATGCGGACGCAGCTGTGGTAAATCGCCTTTTACGGTAACAGAAATGTGATGTGACTGTTTTGTTGTAAAATTATAGATATACAATTGTCCGAACCTGGAATAAATGATACCGCCAGGACCCGCCGAAGCAGACGTTATATCAAAGCCATCATTATTTATGACCTTAACAACCTTTTTCGTTTTAGTGTTGTATGAAAAAAGAGTGATAGGCCCGTCCTGATCCGACAAATAATAGACTTTATTACCAACCCACATAGGATCATTAAGATTGGCATTTTCCCTCGGTAGTTTAACCACACTGGAATTAGATAGATTGGCAATCCAGATAGGAGTAGTTTGTCCACCACGATAGCCCTTCCAATATGGCTCCCACTGAAATGCGGGGACATAGGCAATATGAGTACCATCCGGGGAGTACGAACCCGTTTCAGCTCTTGAAAGCGGCAGTTCCCGGGGAAATCCACCATCTACAGGTACTTTATAGAGCTGATCGGGATCTGAAAAACTGAAACGCCGTGAACGGAATAGTATATCTTTTCCGTCGGGTGTCCAGCCTACGGCAATGTCATTTCCCGGATGAAAAGTCAATCTTCTGGGTTGTCCCCCATCGGCTGAAACAACATAAACATCCGTATTATGATCGTATGTACCGGTGTAAGCCACCATTGAGCCATCCGGTGAGAAGATAGGCATCGCAAGAACATCCGATCCGGTTACAAGCCGATGAGCTTTTCCACCGCTCCGGTCCATAATCCAGATCTCGCCACCATACTCAAATGTAATCTGCGATTTAGACATACTCGGAGCGCGCAGCAATAAAAGCTTATTCCCTGTAGAACTTTTAATTGAAGTGACCCTATTCTTTTTTTGAGATTCTTTAACACCGGATAAAGTTGAGCCGGTTTTTGAAGCCCTGACCAATCCGGCCTGACTCCATAACAGAAACAAAAGGGACAACGAACTAAATAAATATTTTTTCTTCATATAAGGCTCCTCTTTTACTGAATGCTTATGATTTTAAATAATTTTAAAGAAATAACATTTTTGAATGAGCTGATTGTTTAATCTGAATTGAATTGAGATAGTAGATTTTCCAACTACCAAACCACCAACCTGTATATTTAGTTTGATGGATGTCAGAGAGATTGGTGTTATAAATAAATGGCAGACGG
>DATFMH010000182.1:0-28252 GCA_035267045.1 Balneolales bacterium | reverse complement strand
AAAACACTTCTGCCCGGGGAATTTTTTCATCTTTTGCATTAGCATTAAAATTTGATTTGGGGCGTCTGTACTGGCATCGTCAGTGGAAAGAATTGGCCAGGCAGAACTCGCTTACCGATTCACAAATGGAAAAAGGGAAAGATTTGGCTAATCAGTTGATTAGAAATGATCAACAAAAGGCCATTTTACAACCTTTCCACCGAATATTTACCTATTGGCATATATTCCATGTTCCATTAGCGATACTCATGTTTCTCATTCTTTTCATACATATAATTGTTGCTGTAATGTTTGGTTATACCTGGATTTTCTAAGGAGATTTTATGAATAAAAAAGTAATATTTCTCAGTTTGATCGTCTTGCTAATAGGATCATTCTTCGTTATTCAAGCTTTAAGTAACCAACAAACGGATTCCCAACCAGTGCAGGATCAGGTAACTGGCATGGATAAATCCTCACTGCCGGCCATCAGCGATACAACTCCTTCGGCGGGAAACGTGGCTCATAATGTTAAAATGGAAATAAAAGAGCTGGCCGGTTATGTCAGCAGCCATCCTAACGACACTACCCATGTACTCCGATTAGCCCGTTTATACCAGGATTCACATGAACCCGCCAAGGCCATAACACTGTATGAGCAATATGTTAAAAACAATAAGTCATCAGGCGTACAGCCATGGCTCGATCTCACCAATTGTTATGGAGAAACCCAACAGTGGGCGAAAGCGTTGAATGCTACTGCCAGAACTCTGAAAAGGTTCCATAATAATCCCTCAGCTCTTTATAACCAGGGAGCCATTTACGCTAATATGCAACAATACTCAAAAGCCAGGAAAAGCTGGGAATTGGTTCTAAAATCGAATGCATCGGCGGATGTTATGCATATCACCAAACAATCTCTGAAAAAGCTTGATAGCATGAACTCATCACAACAATAATGGGGGGAGAATACTTCACATATTACCGGATGTGCCGTGTTGTAATATTGTTGTTCTTTGTGTGTCCATTTATTCTCATAATGATGGCTAGTCCAACTTATGGACAATTACTTTCACCGGGCAAGTTGTCAAAAGCTCATGCTAATCTTGAAGGGATAACTAAATGTACAAGTTGTCATGAACTGGGTGAAAAAGGAGTTAGTATCTCAAAATGTTTATCCTGTCACACTCCGCTTAAAAAACGCGTCGATGCCAAACTGGGTTTTCATGCTTCCGCTGCCGTCATCAATCAAAATTGTAGTAATTGTCACAAAGAACACCTGGGACGCACTTTTGACGCCGTACATTTCGATACCACAAAATTCGAACATAAAAAGACAGGATTTTTACTGATAGGTAAACATGCCGATTTACATTGTAAGAGCTGTCACAGACCCTCTTTTATTAATGACAAGAGTGTTATTGCTTTCAAGGGGAAGTATCACGCACTGAACAAAACATACCTCGGACTCGACACAACCTGTACCTCATGCCACGTAAAAGACAATCCACATGGAAAGCAATTCATCGGTAAGGATTGCAGTTCTTGCCATACGGCAAAAACGTGGAAGAAAGTACCTGCATTCAATCATGATCATACCCGCTTCGCTTTAGTGGGTAAACACATGGTGGTCAAATGTGAAGATTGCCATAAAAAAACAGTGCAGCCCTCCGGTAAATCAATGGTTATATATACCGGTCTCGCTTTTCAAAAATGTATCGACTGCCATACCGATGTTCATAAAGGACGCTTTGGAACACGATGTGAAAGCTGTCATACCCCAAAAGGCTGGCATGTATTACCCACTCTTTCCAGGAAGCATTTTGATCACACTACGACCGGTTTTCCTTTAGTGGGGAAGCATGCGGTTATAAGTTGTTCCTCCTGCCATGATCCGGACAAGAAAATTCCGGGAATCCGGTTAACCTTCATCGGTAAAACTACCGGAAAAAGTTTTCCGAAGCCAAAATCATCCACCTGTTTATCCTGTCATATTGATTATCATGATGGAGCTTTTGCTCATATTAAAGGAGGAACGGATTGCAAGAACTGTCACACATCCAAAGCATGGCTTCCCACTACATTCGATATTACACGTCATAACAAAGAGACGCATTTTAAGTTAACCGGTTCTCATGAAGCCATACCATGCTTCAGCTGCCATCAATCTTCCAAACCGAATATTAAAAAGCCCGTTTTTCAATTTGCCAACACCCGGTGCATAACCTGTCATCGCAAGGATAATCCGCACCAGAATACTTTTACTGCTAATAAATTAAATAACACTTGTGCAACCTGTCATAACACCACTTCCTGGAAAACATCCATTACATTTAATCATGCGTTAACCGGCTTCAAACTAACCGGCAAACATGCATCAATAACGTGTATAAGTTGTCATACAAAGAATACTGCCAATGAGATACTGTTTGATAAGCTAACGACATCCTGCAATACCTGTCACCGTAAAGATGACCCTCATCACGGTCAATTTACCGGAACGAAGACCGGGGCTTCATGTGGTAATTGCCATCATACCGATGCATTCACCACAAACCATTTTGACCATAACAAAGCCCGGTTTAAACTCGATGGCGCTCATAAAAACGTCAGTTGCGGGTCTTGTCACAAATCCGAAAAAGCAGCGGATGGAAAAATGTTTGTTCGCTACAGGCCATTGTCAACCACTTGTAAATCGTGTCATGGAAATTCCTAAAACCCCAAAAATATTATTACTCATTACAGGTTTGATCTGTTATACACAGACTGTTTTTGGACAACAGGTTATCAAAAGTCCACATGGTAAACTCACCATTGATATCGATTGTTCCGCTTGTCACCGCCCCAACTCCTGGAAGCCGGCTAAAGCCAAAATGAATTTCGATCACAAGAAGATGACCGGTTTCGCCCTTATCGGCAAGCACAAAATGATCAGCTGCCAAAGCTGTCATCTCGATTTACGTTTTGATAAGCCACAGGTGATGCCCGGCAATTGCGGATCATGCCATGTTGATGTTCACCAGGGAAAATTTGGAACCAACTGTATTTCCTGCCATAATCAGAACTCTTTTCACCATGTAAAAGGCCTGGCCATTCATGCCAAAACGGGATTTCCATTGACGGGTGCACATCAACAATTAGCTTGTCAGAGTTGTCATCAAAATGACCGGAATGGCGCTTTTACCAATCTTGATACAGACTGTTATTCCTGCCATAAAAAGGATTATGAGACGGCGCAGTCAATAGATCACGTTAAACAAGGTTTCAGTACCCAATGTCAGCAATGCCATAATACTATGGGTTGGGGAGGTGCCGCATTCGATCACGTGACGGTATCCGGAGGATTTGCGCTTGTAGGAGCACATAAGCAAATTCGCTGTGAAAGTTGTCACGTTGTACCCTCTTTTGCCAATAAATTTCATACTACCAACGATCAGGATTGTTATTCCTGTCACCAATCCAATTTTCAGGAAGCGCATGGGGGAAGTAATTTTCCACACACCTGTTTGAATTGTCATAATGAAAACTCCTGGGGAGGCGCCGAATTCGACCATGCTAAAATATCAAACGGCTTCGAATTATTGGGATCTCACAAAAAACTTGAATGCAGTTCCTGTCATGTCATACCATCCTATCAAAATAAATTTCAGGCTACAAACGATCAGGATTGTTATTCATGCCATCAAACG
Organism: Balneolales bacterium; assembly: GCA_035267045.1. Classification (GTDB taxonomy): domain Bacteria; phylum Bacteroidota; class Rhodothermia; order Balneolales; family DATFMH01; genus DATFMH01. The sequence goes on along the minus strand of DATFMH010000182.1, from coordinate 24,584 downwards.
GATTTCCAAAAAGCACACAGTGGGAGCAATTTCCCGACAACCTGTGCGACCTGTCATAATGTTAACACCTGGGATGACGCCCAGTTTGATCATGCCAAAGTATCGAACGGATTCCAACTACTGGGCGCTCACAAAACGATAAATTGCAGCGGTTGCCATGTTATTCCTTCGTATAAACCAAAATTTGATGCCACGAGTGATCAGGACTGCTATTCCTGTCACCAATCTAACTATCAAACGGCTCATGGTACCGGAAGCGGCATCTCTACAACTTGCACGGATTGTCATAATGTAAATACCTGGGGAAACGTAGATTTTCAACAACATGATCAGCAATATTTCCCTATCTATTCGGGAGCCCATAAGGGAATATGGGAAAGTTGTCAAACCTGCCATACCACAAAAGGCAATTACGCATCTTTTAGTTGTCTGAACTGCCACGCCCATGCGAAAACGACTATGGATCAAAAACATAGTGAGGTATCAGGTTACAGTTATGTTAGTACCGCGTGCTATTCTTGTCACCCAAATGGACATTCTGGTGATTGAGATATGATGAAAAGAATATTCCAAATAAGTATTTTTTTGTTATTAATAATCCCGGCCCGGATGGTTGATGCGCAACAATCAGTTGAAACGGCTCGCGTCGAACAAATTGCCGGCAGTACAATCTATTTAAATATCGGTAGCGATCAGGGATTGAATAAGGGCGACACATTATTCGTCTATCTTGATAAATCATACCTGGGATCGCTCATAGTCATCAGTGCGGCTTCACGATTATCATCAGCACGGTTTGCGGATAAGCCTTTTTCGATCACACGTGGACAAGTCCTGCAAATTAAGAAAATAACTATGAAACGTACCCCCGTTTCAGAATCCAAATCGACGGGGAAGAAAAACCCGATTCCTAAAAATACTACTAAAAGCAAGCCGGTTGCCACGTCAGCGCCAAGGCGGGAATACAAGATTAAACCCGGTATTACGGGTGGTGTCCAATTTGGGTCCAATTTTTTTCTGAGCAGCACACATACGGCAGCAGTAGGAACTGAGATCATAAAACGTACATTCATCACGACTTATACGGGACTTCAAACCCGTGTCAGGCACCTGCCGGGTCAATTCAGCCTGGATATGAATATGCAATGGAATTACCGGTATGCCAGCCAACAGACGATCAACCCTGCAAATGCTTTCCGTATTTTTCAATTTCAGGTCAATAAAAAATTTGGAAAAAGCCCGGTAAATTTGTCTGTCGGCCGCTTCTATAACTATTATGAACCCTTTTCCGGATTTTGGGACGGTGCCATGTTACGTATTGGAAATGAATCATACGGATTCGGACTCATTAGCGGTTTCGATCCCATTCGTTCAAACGAAGGATTCAGTCGCGATCTCCCAAAATCTTCGTTCTTCACCTATTACACTCTACGCCATAACCGGTTTTATTCTGAATCAGAATTATCAGTCAATGGTGTATTTCCACAAATCGGTGGATGGAATAATCATTTTTATGCAGGTTGGCATCAACAATTCCGTTTCAAAGGAAACAGTCTGATGAGTAACATACAGGTTGATCAAAATCCATTTAATAAGCATTATATTTTCAGCCAGATAAACCTGCGAGCCAATATCAATCTCAACAGGTATGTAACCTTATACGGGATTTATAACCGGCGGCGCCCTTATCGCATCTGGCAAATTTCCACCCCGATCAGTTATTTAAGAACACAATGGAGCGGTGGTTTGAGCATGCAGTTTGGGAATAACACTATTGGCTCTGATGTCACTTTAAATCAAAGTGACATCTCCAGGAATTCTTATACTTTTTCCGGGTATACTTACATACCAAGTACTGGTTTTTGGGGACTCGGTTTTAATTTAACAGCCAATTATTGGACGGATAATACGTTTAATAATATTTATGTCGCCCCGGGATTTACAAAAAAAGTGGGCCGTGGACAAATGACCATGACTTATCGTTTTTATCGATCACAATATTTCAGCCGGGCGAATACGACTCACTCATTAAGTTTGCAATACAATGTTTCCGTGTTCAGGAACTGGTACTTTAATACTCAAATTCAGGAACAATACGGTCAGTTACTCAACAATCAGCAAGTTTTCATCGGAATCACAAAAAATTTCTAAATGGATATCGATTCAATCATTATATGGGTTACGGCCGTAGGCTTATTCGGACTTATCGCCTATCCTTTTCTGCGCAAAAAGAAACAAATGGAGAAGGATACCGATATCGCCGATTATAACGCTCTTCGTTACGGTTTAAAGGAACCCGTCTCCCTGCATCCAATGGTCGATCCCAATCAGTGTATCGGTTCGGCTAATTGTATTGTTGCCTGTCCCGAAGAAGATGTACTCGGACTCAGAAACGGACAAGCTGTTCCGGTCAGTCCCGCGCGTTGTGTCGGCCATGGACTCTGCGAACGCTCTTGCCCGGTTGATGCCATTCAACTCGTATTCGGAAGTGAAAAACGGGGTGTGGATATACCCAGAATCAAAGAAAACTTCGAAACAAACATCGATGGTATCCATATTGTAGGTGAATTGGGTGGCATGGGGTTGATCCGGAATGCTTTTAAACAAAGCCGGCAATGTGTGGAATATATTGCAAAATCCCATTTTAAGAAAAAACATGACGGTTATGATGTTGTCATCATTGGTTGTGGTCCGGCCGGTTTAGCCGCAGCCCTTCACTGTCACAACCATAGCATGAAATATATTGTACTTGAAAAAGAAGATATCGGAGGTACTGTTCGAAATTATCCCCGGAAAAAACTGGTCATGACCAAACCCTTGAAGATACCCGGTTACGGCACCATGAAGCAGAAAGAGATCCTTAAGGAACAATTAATGGATATATGGCTCGATATTGTTGAAAAAAATGATCTCAATATATCAACCGGTGAAGAGGTAACGCATATCTTTAAAACGGATAAAGACACTTTTACTATCAACACAAAGAACCGGGAATATAAAGCCGGACGAATAATTTTAGCCATCGGCAGAAGAGGCACGCCCAGGAAACTCGGTATCGAAGGGGAAAACCTGCCCAATGTTGCCTATTCTCTTCGTGAACCCGATCAGTATGAACACAATAATGTCATGATTGTTGGTGGTGGTGATTCCGCTATTGAAGCGGCCCTGGCTTTGAGTGAACAACCCGGTAATGAAGTACGCATATCTTATCGAAGAGATCATTTTTCCCGCATTAAACCGAATAACCAGAAACGCATCGGGAAAGCGCAACAGGAGGGAAAAATTGATATCCTATGGAACACCAATGTCATCCGGAACAGGGAATACGAAGTAACATTGGTGAGCGACGATGACAAAGAAATCACACTTGAAAACGACTATCTGTTCATCTTTGCCGGTGGTGTTCTGCCAACACAGTTTTTGAAGGATATCGGCATTGAGATAGATACGAAGTTCGGCGAGGCTTAACCACAGATGAAACAGTATCTTGCACTAAGGTCACTGAGTTATTAAAAATATTTTTTTTCTGTAAACTTTGCGTTATATCTTGCTTTTTTCACCCCTAAATCCCCTAAAGGGGACTTTTAGCTTCTTGCATTTACTCCATTCCGAAACCTATTCAACTACCTGTTTTTATTAGGTAAGGATTAGTATATTCACATCTAAATGTATGTTTCCCCTTAAGGGGATTAAGGGGTTAATCAGGCGTAATATTTAGTGATAATTAGATAGGGGGGCGATAAATGACTAAACCATCCATGTTTTACGGGGCATCTGGACATATTTTCGAAAAAGCAAAAGAACTTCGTCATCACATGACCCCTTCCGAAATGAAATTATGGGAGCATCTGAAAAAGAATCAACTGGAAGATTATAGATTCAGAAGACAGCACCCTATCTCAGAATTTATTGCCGATTTTTATTGTCATAAGGCAAAACTTGTCGTTGAAGTTGATGGTGGCATCCATAAAATGAAAGAACAAAAACTATACGATATAGACCGAAGTACTGAATTGACTAAATTTGGTATAAAAGTTATAAGGTTTACAAACGATCAGATAGAAAAGGATATCGATAGGGTGTTGAATGAGATAAAATTGCATTTGGACCCCTAAATCCCCTAAAGGGGACTTTTAGCTTCTTGCACTTACTCCATTCCGGGACTTATTTAACTGCCTGTTTTTATTAGGTAAGAATAAGTATTTTCACATCCATGCATTTGTTTCCCCTTCAGGGGACTAAGGGGTGAAATTTCTGTTATATTATATCTTAACCAAAATTCTCATCAAAACAGATTTTACTTAATGGATCAAAACTGGCAGGTTTGGATTGATACCGGCGGCACATTCACGGATTGCCTGGCTTATTCGCCTGGGGGAATTCTTAAAAAATGTAAAGTATTGAGCAACGGCGCACTCAGGGGTTCGATTTCGAAGATTATTGATGAGAAGACCCTTAAAATCGAAGAAAACTGGGATGCTCCCGATCAGTTTGTGAAAAATTTCACCTTCCATATGCTCCAGGAGGATCATCATGAAATTATCATCGAGTCCTATGATTCGGGAAAACATACGTTACAACTAAACCGGTCCCTGAAAAAAAACGATCTTACAGGCCGTCCTTTCGAACTCAATAGTGGTTATGAGGCTCCCATACTGGCTGTTAGGTTGGTTACTCAAACAACCTATAATGAAACGCTGCCACCGCTTCAAATGCGCCTGGCGACTACCAAAGGAACGAACGCGTTACTGGAACATAAAGGCGTTCCCATCGCATTTTTTGTGACAAAAGGTTATAAAGATTTACTGATCATCGGCAACCAACAACGTCCGGATCTTTTTACATTAAATGTTCAAAAACCGGCTCCGTTACATCAAAAAGTTGTGGAAGTAAGTGAACGCCTCAATGCTGATGGAACCATAATACGGGAGATTGATATCGAGTCACTTCGCGAACAGGCGAAATTCACTCGTGCTCAGGGTATCACTTCCGCAGCCGTATGTTTCATGCACAGTTATAAAAACGCGGAACATGAACAGCGGGCAAAACAAATACTGGTAGATGCGGGATTCGATCATATCTCCTGTTCATCCGATCTCGCTCCATTCATTAATATATTATCGAGGGCGGAAACAACGGTTACCAATGCCTACCTGGCTCCTGTTATCGATCAATATTTGAATGATGTTCAATCAGAATTGCGGGATAGCACATTACACATCATGACAAGTGCCGGCGGACTCGTGCAGTCCGACGATTATCACGCCAAAGACAGCCTGCTCAGCGGTCCGGCCGGCGGGGTTGTTGGTGCCTCTCAAAGCGGTAAAGCATCCGGATATGCCAAAATTATCTCTTTTGATATGGGCGGTACCAGTACGGATGTCTCGCGTTTTGACGGTGATTTTGAGTATCAGTTTGAACATAAAGTGGGAGATGCACATCTGGTGGCACCTGCTTTATCGATCGAAACAGTAGCAGCTGGTGGTGGATCGGTGTGCTCGTTCGACGGATTCAAACTTAGCGTCGGACCCGAAAGTGCCGGGGCATTCCCCGGACCGGCCTGTTATGGTGCAGGCGGACCACTTTCCATTACCGATGTAAACCTATTGTTGGGACATCTTGATCCCTCCCGTTTCGGTATTCCTGTTCATGTAAAACATGCCAAAACCAAATTGAAAGATATTGTCGATCATGTAAAAGAGAAAGAAGGAAATGAAGTTGTTGATGAAGAAATTCTTACCGGTTTTCTTGATATAGCTAATGAACGGATGGCAGATGCTATTCGTAAGATTTCGTTACGAAAAGGATACGATCCCAAGCAATATGCCATGGTCGGTTTTGGCGGAGCGGGAGGACAACATGTCTGCGGTGTAGCCGATCGTCTGGGCATCTCTTCTATCATACTTCCCGATAATGCCGGGTTGTTAAGTGCATATGGTTTAGGGCAGGCTGTCATTGAACGGTTCAGCCAGCAGCAGATTCTGCAAGGTTTAGATGACATCAGCGATAACCTAAATGACATTATTGAACAACTTAAAAATGATGCCTTTTATAAAATCAAAAACGAAGGATATTCCAGTGATGATATTAAGTTGCGACGCATCATTATTAATATGCGTTTTGAAGGCCAGGAGTCGACGTTACCAATAGATATCACTGGAAACGACCGGGATCAGCTGCTCCCGGAATTTAAAGAACGTTATACAACGATATACGGGCACTGGGTGGAAAACCGTACAATTGAAGTGGAATCAATCCGGGTTGTCGCTTCTGTTCAACAGGAAACTCGAGAAAAATCTATTACCAGGACTGAAAATTATAATCCCGAACCTCATCATCACATTCCTGCTTTTTTTCAAAACGATTGGCTTGATGTTCCGGTTTACTATCGCGAATTACTTAAATCCGGGGCCAACATCGAGGGACCTGCTTTGGTACTCGACCGGCACAGCACAACAGTAGTTGACCCAGGATGGAATGTCAGGATGAACAGCCAAAATGCTATTATGCTCGAGAAAACGGGAACGAAGAATAAATCCTATTTCTCCGATAACCCGGAAGCAGTCAATCTTGAATTGTTCACAAACCGTTTTACAGCGATTGCCTCAGAGATGGGTGAAATGCTTCAACGTACTGCCTTGTCTGTAAATGTGAAAGAACGGCTCGATTTTTCCTGTGCCTTGCTGGATCCTGATGGCGAACTCGTCGTTAATGCACCTCATATTCCGGTTCATCTTGGTGCAATGGGATTATGTGTCCGCCGGGTGAAAGATACCATACCGATGAAACCGGGCGATACCATCATAACTAATCATCCGGCGTATGGTGGTTCTCATTTGCCGGACATCACTGTTATCACACCTGTTTTCATGGATGATGAAGAATTGGTCGGATATGTCGCCAGCCGGGCTCATCATGCCGAAGTGGGCGGAACACGTCCGGGATCGATGCCGCCACAGGCCAAAAACCTGGCTGAAGAAGGTGTCGTTATATCACCAACTTACCTGGTCAAACAAGGAGAACCGCAATGGAAGGCTATTCGGAAATTGTTTGCAGAAGCTCCGTGGCCTTCCCGTACTATCGAGGATAATTTGGCAGACCTGAATGCGGCCCTGGCAGCCAATAATCGAGGTGTTCAATCTTTACAGCAGCTCTGTAAAAAAGAAAGCACGGATAACACCCAATATTACATGCGCCAATTGAAATCATATGCCGAGAAACGCATGCGTCAGACTTTGCGAAACATTCCGGATGGGATGTACAAAGCAGTGGAAGAACTTGATGACGGCACAAGCCTGGTTTCCACCATACATGTACGTAAAGATGAAGCCATTATCGATTTCACAGGCACCGGACCGATGCATTCCGGAAATTTGAATGCCACACCGGCCATCGTTAATAGTGTGATTATTTATGTCCTGCGGTTGCTTGTTAATGAGCCTCTGCCACTTAATGAAGGATTGATGAAACCCATAACGCTGCATATTCCAACAGGTATTCTGAACCCCCGTTTTAAGGCCGATCCAAAAGAATGTCCGGCTGTTGTTGGTGGTAATACGGAAACGAGCCAGCGACTGGTCGATACTTTGTTGAAAGCTTTTAAACGGGCCGGGTGCAGCCAGGGTACTATGAATAATGTATTATTTGGAAACGAATCTTTCGGATATTATGAAACGGTATGTGGCGGGGTAGGCGCCGGTCCCGATTTCGACGGTGCAAGTGCGGTACACCAGCATATGACCAACACCCGAATCACCGATGCCGAGATAATGGAATACCGGTACCCGGTGCGATTGGAACGATTTGAAGTGCGGCCTGATTCGGGCGGCAAGGGAATACATCGTGGTGGAGACGGTGTGATCCGCGAAATCACTTTCCTGGAGCCCGTTTCTCTTTCAGTATTGACACAGCACCGGAGAGTGGCTCCCTACGGTATGGAAGGCGGTGATGACGCACAACCCGGAGAGCAATATATCATCCGCAAAACTGGCGAACGGGAAAATTTGGATTATATTGACGGAAGTGAGTTAAAAGAAAACGACCGGTTTATTTTAAAAACCCCTGGTGGAGGAGGATATGGCCAATAAGATACCCTTAAAAAAACGACTTCTGAGCATATTATTCTGGTCCGTCATTTCGGCCGCTTTTATTGGTCCGGGTACGGTTACGACCGCCGCATCCGCCGGGGCTTCAGAAGGTTATGCATTGTTATGGGCGCTGGTCTTTTCCACTATTGCCACTTTGGTACTCCAGGAAGCGAGTGCGCGAATAACCATATCATCGGGATTAAACTTAGGTCAGGCCATTCGCCGTCAGTATTCTTCCGGTGCGGCCCGATCAATTGTGATTCCCCTGGTAGTTGGCGCCATTATTTTCGGGAGTGCCGCATATGAGACTGGAAATATTTTGGGAGCTGTAGCCGGTATCGCCCTTAGCTGGCACATGTCGACAATCATTCTCACCTTGTCAATCGGTATTTTGGCCTTTATTCTTTTGTGGTTTGGATCAACCCATGTTATTGCCAAAATCTTAGGGATCCTGGTAGCTTTGATGGGTATCCTATTTCTGACAACAGCCATACTTCTGCATCCACCGATAGAGAAAATTTTAACGGGAAGTATAATCCCGACTATTCCCGGTTCCTCGGGATTATTGGTGTTGGCATTGGTCGGGACTACGGTCGTTCCCTATAATCTTTTTCTTGGCTCCGGTATATCAGGCGGACAAACACTTGGTGAATTGCGCTTCGGACTTAGCATCGCTATTATTCTGGGTGGTATTATTTCGATGGGAATATTGGTAGTCGGTGCCGCCGTATCCGGCACATTCACATTCGAGGCATTGAGTAATCAATTAACATTGCAGCTGGGTTCCTGGGCCGGTTATTTCTTCGGCTTCGGCCTTTTCGCCGCCGGGCTCTCATCCGCCATCACCGCTCCCCTGGCATCAGCTATAACAGCTCAAAGTCTTTTCGCTGATGAGCGTAATACCGGCTGGCAAGAACATTCCCGCAATTTTCGATTGGTTTGGCTTGGAGTATTACTTGTCGGTATCGTATTCGGGTTGTTAGGAATAAAACCAATCCCCGCTATCATCATCGCTCAAGCTTTGAATGGTATCGTGTTACCTTTCGCCGCCATTACGCTGTGGATAGTCGTTAACGATATTCAGCTAATGGGTAAAGAAGCGTTAAATGGAATATTATCCAATATAATGACGGCCCTTATCGTCATTGTCACTATTATTTTGGGTGTTATCAATGTTATCAAAGCGTTGATCAACACCTTTTCATGGAACATGCCGGGAGAGGGCTTGTTGTTTATAATTTCCGGAATTGTGGTGATTATTGTGGCGTACCCATTGTACGGAGTGTTAAGGAAGAAACGGGAAGGGGACTAAAATTCACATTTTTTATTGTCTGAATCATCACGGGCATTTCAGGTTAACTATAAGACATTATCTTAAAACCCAATCTTCTTTTTCGGATGATTCTCATGTTTAATTAATTGAGTCAAAAGTTGATACATTTTGCTTATTGCCTCTTCTCTATCTTCACCTTCTTTTTCAAGTTTTTTGATACGTTTTAACAGTTCTTGATAATTTTCAACCCATTTTCGCATTTTAACGAAAACTCTCATTATTTGAATGTTGACTTCAACAGCTTGTTTACTTTTCAATACACTTGAAAGCATAGCTATACCTTGTTCTGTAAAGGCCATGGGAAGATACCGTGTTCCACCCCAACTTGAGCTCACATTTTGTGATCTCAAGTTATTATATTCCTCCTTTGTTAATTCAAACATAAAATCATCCGGAAAACGCTCTTTGTTCCTTCTGACTGCTTGTTTTAAAACTCTTGTCTCAACACCATAAAGTTCCGCTAAATCATGATCCAATAATATTTTTTGATTGCGGATGATATAAATCTTGCTTTGAATAAATTCGGTTGTGATATTTGCGTCTTCAGGCATTTTAAAATTGTTAACTCGTTAGAATCGCAGTTTCCTGCGGATTAACAGATGACACGGTTTAATGCTTTGCCTTTTTCTATTTTTTCTTGCCTAATTTCGAGGTCCTGAATCGATTTTCGAACCAGCGCCATAGCATCGATATATTCCGTGTTAAACCCTCTATCTGTGCGAATCCGCGATTCTCACTGAGAAAAAATAATCCTCCGATAATCCAAATCCCTGGAACCGAAGTTTATTAATAATCCGACTTCCAATCTATAAGCTTTTAAATAATTCAATACCTGCGACCTGTGTACATCTTCAAGTTTTGAAATTGCCTTAAGTTCTACCAAAACTTTCTTTTCTACAACGAAATCAGCTCTTCGAATTCCTATAGGTTCCTTTGAATCCTTATAATATATTTCCTGCTCAATTTCTCTTACAAAATATAATCCCTTTCGTTTCATTTCATAAGATAATGCCCTTTGATAAATAACATCCTGGAAACCATTTCCTAGAAATTTATGCACTTCAAATGCCGATCCAATTACTTTTTGTGTGATATCGCCAAATTTTAATTTCACTATGATTTACCATATTAGTCAATACTATTTTATTCATAATAATTAGATTAGTATTTAGGCAAATCCTTACAAATTATAATCCTTGAACTCATTCTCTTTGAGTTCATATAGATATATTCCAAAATATTTATGGGGTAGCAGATACTTTTCTTTTTCTTGTCTGAATCACGGATCATCGCGGATTAACAGATGACACGGTTTGATGCTTTGCCTTTTTCTACTGTTTCTTGCCTAATTTCTGGTCCTCAATCGATTTCCAAGCCGTATTACGATCTCGAGATGTTCTGTGTTAATCCTCCCATCCGTGCGGATCCGCGATTTTAACAATTGGGAATTAACTTTATTATATAGAGAGTAACTACTTTATGATCTGCGACATTCAATGCTTAACTATCACCGCAGCATATTCTTCAACCCTCTGTCGTTCGAGGCATCCCCTGTTTTTTCCGTATCGTTACTCGTTGCATCAAGATCTATTTTTGGGTTATCAGAGTCAGATGCAACAATGGCTTCCACATTTTCCATTCTTCTTCGCAAAGAAAGAATTTCATCGTGCATTGCCTGGACTTCTTCATAGTTCATTCCACCATTACGTTCAATCTCTATCTTCCGAAGTTTATATACAAAGCTGCCAACAATTGCTACAATCGGTATTAGCATAGCCAGTACGGCAGGATTTAATAATTGTTCCATTATTCAATTTATTTTAGTCTGAAAAATTATTCATTCCTCATTCTCTTTAAATAACACACTTTATATAATTTAACTTTTTTTACGATCCGTATGCAAAAAAGTTGTATTAAGAATCATCATGGTTTTATTGCCCGGATATATCTCTCGGCTGAACTATTCACAACTTCTTTAGCATTAGTAAATATATTCCGGTCCCACCATGCTCCGTAAATACGATCATATTTAAACGGTTCCACCGCATCGACTATACGTTGAACTTTTTGTTCCGGCAATGGAATAAGATTGGGATAGCTGTACATGAATGAGACATGCTTCCTGTCCGGTACAACCTGGATGATGTCGCCAGTCAGCAGTGCCCCCTTACGATCAGCCCCATCTGTCCAATGTAATACCGTTCCACCGTCAAAATGTCCGCCACAGCGGATCAAAGTTATATCGTCGCCCAGTTCCTTGGTCTCTCCGCTCCAAAAATGGATATTGTCATTGGACCGCATCACCCATTGCCGGTCGTCTTCATGAAGATATACGGGAATGTCACCGAAGGCCTTGCTCCATTCCACCATCGTTGTATAATAGTGCGGATGTGATATAGCGATAGCTGAAAGCCCGCCCATAGACTCAATGATGTCTATCGTCGCATCATCCAGCAGGCTGATACAATCCCATAGAATATTGCCTTCAGGACGTATGATCAGCAAGGCACGCTGTCCTATTCCAAATGAGGGCTCAGTACCTATCGCCATCAGACTATGCTCTTTCTTCCGGTAACTATTGCGATGGGTTTTCTCAAGTAGTTCAAGGGTTGTCCAGCTTTGACCATGAACCCCTACGTATTGCCGTTCTTCCTCACAAATAGTACAATGATCAGGCGGTGTTTCTGATTCGGCAAATTGTGTCCCACAGGTTTGACAAATGTAATGAGGCATAATATTCTATCTTCTGTTTTCAAAAATTATGTAATTAGCAATACAATCATTAATCTTTAGATAATATAGTAAGCTTTAATCAACAAAATATTTTTAGCAATTATGAGTGTAATGCTTCCCGAGATAACATTAGACGAATTTTTAGCCGTTCAGTTACATGTTGGAACGATTCTTTCCGCAAAATCCAATAAAAAAGCACGGAAACCGGCTTATATTTTGGAAATTGATTTCGGGAAATATGGAAGAAAGACGAGCTCTGCCCAATTAACCGAAAATTATAAGACGGAAGAGTTAGCAGGAAAACAGATCATAGCCGTTTTGAATTTCCCTGCAAAACGTATTGCCGGTGTAAAATCGGAAGTATTAGTCCTTGGTGCAGTTGGTGAAGAGACGGGGACCGTATTATTAAAAACAGATAAACCGGTTACAAATGGTTCGCGTATTCTTTAAAATGTTTGTTATTCAGTGATTTAAAATTCAGGATTGTAACATATCTTCCGGCAGTCCGTTAAATCTAAATTGATACCATAAGATGGCTTTGCAAAACCAGGATTTTCGAACAAGATCAAGGCCAGAGGAATTTTAAAACCACGGTCCCGAAATCTTTCGGGATGAAGAATTTAAAATTCTGATAACGCAGATATCGGGCGAAAAGACAGTTTTGTAAAGCATTCCATAAATCAATAATACCGGCATGAACTGGATTCAGTATATTATTCAATACGGACAGATTGCTGCTGTGTTAGTTGCATTGGGTTCGTTAGTGTCCCTTTTCTTTATCGGAAAAGGTAACAGGTTTTTCCTGCCAAGCGGGTTTTGGGGTTGGACCGGTGCCTTATTTTCTGTCCTTATTTTATGGGGATCTGTTTTTACGTTTTTGATTATTCAATATCCTCTGTCGCCTTTGAAATCGGCTTATAACCATTCAGGCAAAGAAGCTCCTGATTTTACTTTCCGCCTGGTTTCCGATAATTCTTATCACAAAATTTCAGAATATCACGGGAAAGTCATCTTGCTGAATTTTTGGGCTACCTGGTGTGGTCCATGCCGGGAAGAAATGCCTGCCCTGGAGCAGATTCAGCAGGATTATAAGAAGGACGGGTTAATCATCATCACTATTTCAGACGAACAGCGCCCGGTATTGGTTAACTATTTCAAACATCACCCGATGACTGTTGTGAAAGGATATATCAAGAGTGAATCGTGGGCAAATAGTCCCTTTAAAGACATTCAGGGAATACGACCGGTCAGCTTCATCATCGATCGTAAGGGGAAAATTGAAGAAGGTATGCCGGGTGGACATTCCTATAATGAATTACAGAACAAATTGAAACGTTATTTCAATTAGGTACATTACTTGTCCCGTCATTTTTTTCTTTAAGAGTATATGCCTTACATCATTTTATTATGATCTCTTATAGAACCTATGAGAAATAATTTCTCACTTAATGAACAAGTTTCAGATGCAAAAACAGCTACCATTTTATGGCATATAAAAGCATTCATAAAAAACTACAGGATTTGCAGGAACTGATCGTTGGAGATATGCCAATTACACGATATCTGCAATTCTCTATTGATAGATACGATGAAAACGGATTAGTACTCAGTGCACCGCTGGCTCCCAATATCAATCACAGGGGGACTGCTTTTGGCGGGAGTATAAGTATGATGGCAACACTCGCCGGATATGGTATGACATTACTGCTGCTTGAGGATTTTGAGGTTCCATATCATATTGTTGTTCAAAAAGGGAATATTTCTTTCAATAAACCGGTAAAAAATAATTTCAAGGTCATTTGTTCACACCCGAAAAGGGACAATCATGACAGGTTCAAGAGTATGTTTCTTCATAAAGGATTGGGGCGAATTTACCAGCACTGTGTCATTCAGGAAATGGGAAATAATGTGGATGCGGTAACTTTTACCGGTGCTTATGTGGCTTTCAGGGATTAGGTATCAAAGTGTATTTTAGAATTAACGATTACGCCTGTTAGCATCAATCGACTTTCATCCATCACGTTTTTTATTAGATAGGGATGACATCTTTTATTGATCGATTATCAATTTGTAGACGTCATCCCAAAACGTAATATTCCCTATTCCATTCTGCTTCAGGACTTATTTAAACGACCAGTCCAGAGAAATGTGAAATAAGGTGGTTGATAATTTGCTCACACTTGAATCATACTCACTTGCTACCATACTTATTGAACTTGCTGTTTGTTTCTGTGTGAAAGCATGTTCAAAAGCAAAATTGATCCGCAAAGGTTTCGAAACCAGATAACTGAGACCTAACATAACATGGTTCTCAACAATGGCCGGAAATACCGGAAATACTGTTTGATTAGGAACAGGGTTACTACCGTACACATATCCGCCTCTTACAGTAGCTTTATCGGAAATATCATATTCCGTTCCAAACTTCAAAACAATAGTGTTTTTCCATTCGAGGGGAAAATCAATATTGAAAGTTCCATCATTACCCATCATCAGGTTAATATTCGCATTCGTCCCGTTAGATAATTTCAGTTTCATATTATTAAAGGCTTTGGCCCAATTCAGCCATAGACCGTCGAAGGCAAAACGAAGCTGCTTACTAGCTTTGAACGACATTCCGATACCCACCGATTGCGGCAATTTCAAATCAGCTTCCAGATCATAATCAGCGACCATACCTTTTTGCATGTCAATACCCATTTGGGAAAACTGCTGCATAACAGCAGCCTGAGCATCCTGTTGACTAACACCCGGGTTCTGCATCATATAACCCTGGATGGCTTTCCCAAAAGCATCCTGGAACTGGGCTGTCATATCCATACTTGCCTTACCATTCTTATAATTCAGGTTAGTCGGTAAAGTGTATGTTATACCAAATGAAAAATTTTCATTTGGTTTGTAAGCCAGGCCAATTCTGCCATTAAATGTTACCGTTGAAAGATCTTTCATATTGGCTGCGGCGGTTACTTCATTATAACCGAATCCTCCTTGTGTGGGTGGTGCAGCAAACATTTGACCGAAAGTCATTCCGGTAGTTGGATTAGCTACACCTTGCATAGCCATTGGCGATAAACTGTATGGCGTCTCAAATTGCATCATACTGTAGACAAGGTGCGCAGTCAAACCAATCGACAAATTGGGAGTAAACTTATATGCTAACGACGGTCCGCCTTGCATAACAGCCAGCATCGAATGATACTTTTGTTGAATATAATTACCTGACTGATCACGGAATAAGGCATGATTCATCGTGAAATCGGCCCCCATACCACCGGATGTAAATAATCCTATTCCCCATGTCCATTTGCTGTTATTATTTCGTACATATGATAAACTGGGTAATGGATAATAATTTTTTTTGCCATTCAAATTATTGATGCTGTTTTGGAAATGTAATGAAGGTGCCATCAGTGAAAAATTCACATCCAGAATGGATCCATCGATAAATGATAACCCGCCCGGATTCGTCATCATCAAAACCGGACTGTCGAAATATCCAATAGAAGTTCCGCCACGGCCCAGCGACTGGGCATCATAATCCAATAGCTGTGTCCCGTTTTGTGCATGTAAAAACGTGAAAGGTATGCATAATAATAGTGATAAGATGAATACTTTTTTATTCATTTGAGTCTCCCTCGATAAATAATGACCTCTATTGAGGTGTATTAATTGTTTGAATAGTTACTACTCTCCCGGTGTTATTAACTCCACCATGTCAACCCACCGAAAAGAGTTGATTAAAGGTTAATATTGATTCTTTATAACACACATCGGCCCAATTTCGAAAAATCAAAATTGAGCCATACATCTATATGCAAAAAAAGAGCGGCTTTAATACCGCTCTTTTTTTTACGTTTACGTAAAAATAATTTGTGCACCGGCCGATTTCTCGTAAAACTCACCGACTGAAATGATATCATCCACCTGTTCACAAAAATCATTCTTATTCAGGTGAAACATATCGACAGTAGCTTTACAAGCGTACATCTCAGCACCGGTATCATGGATCATTTCTATGAATTCCCTAACCGGAGGGATGTCCAGAACTTCCATTTCTTTTTTCATTTTACCTGTAGCAAAAGCTGACATACCCGGCAGGCCTCCGACCATAGTCGGAATATGCATAGCCGGATTACCCACTGTAGCTACTTTCAAATGGTCCATACGCTTATCAATAATAGCGTCTAACCCGAAAAACGTAAAGAAAACGGTAACTTCAATACCTTCCATACGAGCTCCATTTGCCATAATGAGTCCCGGGTAAACCCCCTCCAATGACCCTTTTGAAATAACAATCGATACTTTTTCGATTGGTTCTGCCTGTTGTTTCTCTGACATTACGTCTCTCCTTGATTTTAGATACAACCTTTAGGTTTGGGGATACCGGCAATACGAGCGGCTTTCTTGGCGGGTCCTTTCGGGAATAATTGATACAATTCTTTAATGGGAACACCACTTTGTTTTGTAAGCCTACGTATGGATGGCCCGTCACCTTTTTCTTCATATTCTTTTCGCATGAAATTGATAACCAACCAATGGCGTTCAGTCAGTTCACTGATGCCTTCTTCCCTTGCCAGTTCTTTGGCTATATCTTCGTTCCAGTCCTTATAGTTAGCCAGATAACCATCTGCATCCAGTTCTAACTGTTTTCCTAAAATTTCAACGTTCGACATGATTTGCTCCTGTTTGATTTTCTTTAAAATATTCTTCAGGTGTTATAATTTATTACTCGGTTGATTTGAAATATTCCTGACGAATCTGATCGTCACAGCCATAGCCCGCTTCATTTCAGGTGAATTCAATTCCCTGAGCAATGAAATGAGCGAAATTTTATCCGGTACACTCAAATCGGATTTTTTAGCTGTCTCAATAACATTCACCAGGTTATTCCCGGCTTTTTGTATATCATCCGGTTCTACGGTTGTCACGATTTTATCCAGTACTTCGGATAAATCGCGTATAAAACGGAAATATCCTTTGCGTTCATATTCATCAAGCCGGTTCATGAGATCGATGGCCAGCTCTCTTGTAATAGGAGCCGAATCATTAAAGAAATCCATCGTACTCTCCAGCTTTTGGAATAATCTGGTCAGGTTATTGATATTTCTCAGTAATAGTTTCCCCAGAAACAGGACATCACTTGTATCCATATAATCGTGAACCTGTTCCAGTTCTTCTACAGCCGACTGATAAACGCCTTTACCGACACGTACCAGGTCATCCTGCAAATCTTCCATAGCCCGGCGATGACGGCGTTGTAATTCAATTTCTTCAAGAACAATGTCCAACTTTCTATTGATGGAATCGATTTGTTCCTGCATCTCATTTACCGGTACATCATATAGTTCTTTATCCATACTACATCCTCTTTCCGGCCATGGACATATGCGATTCAATGGGAAGTTCTTTACCACGCAACAGTGAATTCCAATACATCCACCGGAACATCACTTTTCCGTAGTGATTCATTTTCGTTTCTTCGAGAAGTGAAAACGGTCCGACACCCGGCAACGGGAATTTACCCGGTAACGGTTCGGTATCGTAGTTAAAATCGATTAAAACACCTTTCCCAAAACCAGACTCTATGAAACAGTTGGCGTGCCCATCGTAAGACTCTGTCGGTTCCCGGTCTTCAATCACGTTTAAAAAATTCTCAAACAGAATGTCCGATTGGAAATGCACAACTGAACCGGCTTTAGAGCTGGGCAGATTTGTAGCATCACCGATTACGAATATATTTTCGTAATTATCTGCCTGAAGGGTATGTTTGTTTGTGGGAATGAAATTCAATTCATCTCCCAATCCGCTGCGGGCAATTACCTCATCTCCCATATTGGTGGGTATCGTAATTAAAACATCAAAAGGCACTTCCCGTTCATCCCAGGAAATGATCTTTTTTTCATCATTATCGACGCTGCCAATACTGAAGTCGGTTGATAAACGGATATTTTTCTTATCGAGCATATCACCGAGCTTTTCCGAGGCTTTGGGTTTGGTAAAAGCGCCCGGTAAAGGAGTGACGAAATGAAGGTCTACTTTATCACGTATTCCTTTTTCTGTAAAATACCAGTCAGCCAGGAAAATAAACTCAAGAGGAGCTACCGGACACTTTATCGGCATCTCGGTGATATTGAGAACCAGTTTACCACCTTTCCAGTTCTTAAAAAAATCGGCCAAAGCCAGAGCACCTTCAATCGTATAAAAATCGAAGATTTCCTTATGCCACAGTTTATCTTTCAAACCTTCGGTTTCCTCCGGATGAATCTTTGTACCGGTGGCAATGATCAGATAGTCATACGACAGTATTTTATTGTTGACAAGCAATACACGACTATTCTCCGGTTCAATTTTCTCAATTTGAGAAATTATGACATTGGTTCCCGGAGGGAAAAAATCGCGTTTTGGTTTAATTACGTCCTTTTTATTATATATACCAAAAGGTATAAATAGAAAACCAGGTTGATAATAATGGGTTTCGTACTGATCAACTATTGTGATTTGCCATTCTTCGTTATCCAGTACTCCGCTCAATTTATTCAACATCATAGTCCCGGCGGTACCCGCACCGAGGATTACAAGTTTTTTCATTATTACGTCTCTCTTCTTAGTTATCCTGCTTCTTTATTCCATACAGCATCATATTACCAACTGATCATTTTTTGTAGTTGCAGGATATTATCAAATTATGTAAAAGAGCTTCGGTTATATTCTGTGCATTAATACAAAAATCATGATTACACTACACACTTTAACCATATCTACGTCTTTGTAATAAATTTAAGACTAATTTATCTTAAATACTATTCCTTAACCAGGCTTTAATTTAAATTGGAAGCCGTTCAAATAACTTATCCTGAAACAATCGGTAAAA
Source organism: Balneolales bacterium (assembly GCA_035267045.1). GTDB lineage: Bacteria > Bacteroidota > Rhodothermia > Balneolales > DATFMH01 > DATFMH01. Next base: position 5,560 of record DATFMH010000182.1, on the reverse strand, counting down.
CTATACTGAAACAATTTATTTTCCTTTCAACACCTTAATACCCAACTTGTTTATACATTATTTTAAATGTTATCAGCGATACAGGCCCGCCATATTCCATTTTCGTATAACTTCCATGATTAAATCGCCCACATGTTTGTTTACTAATTGGTAATATTTTTTCGATTGCTTCTCATCAAAAGTCGGGTATCCCTGTCCTTCTTCATATAATCCTATGGATGATGGATAAGGATAAGCTGACCAGGCCGAACCATTGGGATAAGCCGTAGCCATATCTTTATTGAATAACTCCTTGTGTACATAATTTGGATTAATAGCCTGTATATAGGCCGTTTCATTATTACCCGCGTGACCGCCATTTTCTTTAAAAACATCCTCAGTGTCTTTGGATGTTAAACTCCACCAGTTTATCACCAATATTCGAACCCTGTACTTCTGTGACAGGTTTTCGGATACTTCCTGGAGAATAGTTGTCTGCGGGCCGCCGTGCCCATTCAAAATTATGATATTCTTAAACTTGTTTTTAGCCAGCCCTTTAATAATGTCACTTATGAATAAACGATAAGCATTAGGGGATATCTCAAATGCTCCGGGAAATGCCGACATACTTCCCGTTACCCCATAATTAAGAGTGGGAGCGATCATGGCATTCACCCTATCCGCAATAGCGCGTGCCATGGCTTGCGGTGCGATGTTATCGGAGCCATTTGGTATTACACCATGAGGTTCCAGTGTACCCACTGGCAAAAGAACTGTTTGTATTCTATCCGGCACTAAACGGGCAAAATCATTCCAGTTTATTACATTCATTTCCCTTGTTAATGGCGCATCTTTATTCTGAGCCACCAGACTTGCAATAAAAAAAGGCGCTAATACAAACAAGACAAAAATAAAAGCATATCTTCCTCTCCAATGAATAGCCATAACACCTCTCTCTTTGTTAATTCGATGAACGCTATATTACATTCTCATACTTATGATTAACATAATCCTGCATAATTATCAATAGCATTTATACAGATTCGGCTAAATTGTGCTTATATAAATCAAATCTATAAATATTTTTATTCATGTTTTTTTATTGATTAAGTACCCAATCCCTCTTTTTATATAATATTGTTTTAATTATTCTTACTAAACATTAATTATTAATCAACGCTCGTAAATGCATATATTAGCATTAGTTAATTGGTAAATATAATTGTAAATTTATTTGCGTAATAAGCTAAGGGTTTTATATTAGTCTTATACTTATTTATAGATAACGAGAGACGTATATGGATACAAAATTAACACTCAAACCCGGACAACGGGGTACAAAAAAATTGATGAAAGAATACGGCGACAGACTCATCTGTGTTCGATACCGGTATGATAACGAAACTCAAATGCGTTATAAAACGGTTGAACTTGTTGTGGATACCACTCAGTGGACTCCACGTAAAAAGGTAGAGCCAGAGAAAGTATTGATTTAGTCGATCGAATTTTTGATCGATCTATTTAAATACAGACCGTTTTTTTAATCAACTGATTACTTCACAAGATTAAAATGGGGATATTACATTGATAATAGTTTAAGGGACTATAAACAGGTCCCGGTCTATTTTTCAATGCTATATCTACATTCTATCTAATTAGTTTAACAGTATGCGGTATTATTTACTGCATACTGTTTTTTACGCCTGTTTACGACATGCGCCCTTTTAAATGATAGCCTTCGTTATTACCGGATTTCCATCTGTTAACCAAAAATCTGAAGCGGGTACCTTTACCTACTTTACTTTCTACAGTTAGGGCTATTTGTTGTATATCCAACACTTTTTTAGCAATTGCCAGGCCCAATCCCGATCCCCCGTCCGATCGATTTCTGCTTTTTTCCAAACGATAAAATCGATCGAAAAGATGATTTAGTTCCTCTTTCTCTACGCCGGGCCCTGTGTCTTCAATCTCCACTTCTGCCTTCTCATCGGTATTTTTGACTTGAACGGTGACCCGGCCACTTGCCGGAGTGTAACGGACAGCATTATCTATGATATTTGTTAAAGCACGTTCAATCAATCCAATATCACCATATACCATAGAAATAACGCCATTTGCTTCAACCTTAAGATCGATTTTCTTCTTCTCGGCCGACGGTTTTAATTTCATTACAACATCCTGTGCCAGCTCCGCGATTGAAAAAGGTTCCGGTCGTGGTTTTATCTCCCGGGCATCAAGCTTCGAGAGTTCAAAAAGGTCGGATATCAATTTTCCCAATTGGCTGGTGTTGTTAAATATGATCTCCAGGTATTTATCTCGTTCTTCATTACTTATATGACCACCTTTAAGCATTATGGTTTCGAGGTAACCCTGAATCGACGCCAGGGGACTTCGTAAATCATGAGATACATTGGCAATCAATTCTCTTCGCAATTTATCCGTCTTCTTCAATTTATCCATATTGGATACGATTGTATCAGCCATTTTATTAAAACTACCCGCCAATTCATCGATTTCGTCATCGCTGGTTACATGGATACGTCTTTTCATATCACCATTCTCAAAAGCTTTTACTGCCGTCGACATCTTTCTGATCCGCCGGGTAAGAAAGGCAAACAAAATAAGTCCGATAAGACCGGTTAAAAACAGGACCATAACCAATATTTTCAAACTTGTTTGTAATATGTAACTGTCTTTTACCATACTCATGGCTGTATCGTACTGCTCACCGCCTAAAATGATATAGACGTAACCCTGTCCTTTCGATCCGATATTTAAAGTAGCAGCGGAAAACGGTTTTTGTTTATCAGGTTGACGCGGGTCTTCACCCAATATCAACGATCTTTTATTTCCACTTAAAAACTTGTGAACCGGTTTCAGGTTAATATATTTCTGATTCAATTTTTGGGGAGGATCAGCGAAAAAAGCCAGTATTTTCCCATCGTGACCGGTTAAATAAATTTCAACTTTAGGATTCATCACCATCATGTAGTGTATGGATTCCCTGATGGCAGACACAGACAAACTATCTTTAACCATCGGCTGTAATTCACCGGCGATGTTACCGGCCAGGTGCAGATTGAGCTTTTGATCGACTTCTTCCAGATATCGCATGGACGCATTATAGGTAAGGTAAATCTGTACCGCTCCAACAATGATCAGCAATAACAGAAAAACGGCCGATAACTTGCCGTAAAAAGACTTGAAGAATGATTTCATAATGTAAGTTCTTCCTGTTCAACAAAACGGTAACCAATTCCCCAAACTGTTTTCAGGTAGACCGGTTGAGATGGGTCATCCTCTATTTTTGTTCGCAATCGATTAATGTGTGAGTTGACGGTGTGCTCATACCCCTCAAACTGATAGCCCCATACTTTATCCAGAAGTTCCTGTCGCGTAAATGTATGTCCAGGATTAGATGCCAATAGCTGCAGTAGTTCCAGTTCTTTGGCTGTCACCTGAATGGTTTCCCCCTTGAGTTTTACCTTTCGACTAACGGTATCAATGACCAGATCACCAAAATGGAGAGGATTATCCGATTTTTCCACAACATCCTGTTTCCCGGCCGTAATCTCCGAGCGTCTCAATAAAGCTTTTATCCTCGCTAACAATTCGCGAATGCTAAATGGTTTTGTAAGGTAATCATCGGCTCCAAGTTCCAAACCCAGAACACGGTCCAACTCCTGTGATTTTGCAGTAAGCATTAAAATTGGGGTTTGATCCTTTTGGGCTCGTAGTTTCTTACATATTTCCATTCCATCCATACCGGGTAACATTAAATCCAGAATTATTATGTCATACCGGTTTTTGGCAGCTTTTTCAAACCCTTCCATACCATCTCCGGCCATGTCAAGCTCCAGTCCGATGTCTCTTATATTGATATCCACCAGTTCCCGGATATCGGGATCATCTTCTACTATCAATACCCGTTTGCTATACTTATCTGCCATAATATTCAATTATTTACATTCATAAGTAATATATAGATTTACATAACCAATAGTTATATCAGCAACTTCATCGACCAGAACTTCTAAAAAAGAATTAAACACAGATCCCGCATGGTATCAAATATTACGGGACCTGCATTTTTATGAGACTTTAGCCGTATGTTACTTTACGGGGTTAATAGTAACTTTTAGAACCTTTGGATACATCGACTCATCCACGGTCCTGACACTATTATTTGGGTCGGCCGTTCCCGTATTAGCGGCAGATTGACGCGGAGCCTGATTGGATCCGATACCCGGCTCTTCATTCGCTTCCGTACCGGCATCCCATAACATGATATCACCTGTAATATCCCCAGATATGGCTGCCCCATTTTGAAAAAGGTCAATACCATTCTGTCCGGCTGAATAAAACCAATCGTTCGATTGTGCATACATTGTGGCAAATGTTAGTTTATCACCTTCTTCCGCCTGAAAAGAGAAACTATATGTTTGACCAGGCAATAAGATACTTTTTGATGTCGATCCATCCGGTGTATCAAACAGACCATGCATCAAAACCTGGTTATCAGAACTCAAACTGGTGAATAACATGTCAGGATTACCATCTTCAGCCAAGGCTTCCAGGCCATTACCCTCCGCAGGGCTGCCGGACATAAACAATGGATTATCATTTTGATAGATGGCAAATACACCCGGCGATAATGGTACGGTTAATCCTGTATGTGAGCTGAAATAATCAGCAAGGTTCGATGGATTACCATCTTCTGCCAAAGCTTCAAGGCCGTTACCGTAATCGGGCTGACCAGTTTTAAATAACAAAGCCGTTTTATCCGAGCTATGCACGAACCAATTACCCGGTGACAGAGGTACGGCTACACTCCCCTGGGATGTTTGTAAAGTATTTGAATTGGACACGTTCTCAATTTTTACTTTAAAACCGTATGTTGTCCCATCCGACATCAATGTTACTTTTATGACCTGATCTGCAGATGGTAAACTGGAATCGTTAATCATGCGTACATTGGGATTCGGGTCGGCCGGACCAGTATTTGGGGCAGATTGACGCGGAGCCTGATTGGATCCCGTGCCCGGCTCCTGGTCAGCTTCCGTACCGGCATCATACAGTGATAACTGTGAGGTTACATCTCCTGTTATTTTAGTTCCGTCACTGTTATATAACGGCATCCCCTGTTCTCCGGTAGCATAGAACCAGTCATTCGATTGAACAAACATCGTTGCCAATGATAAACGTGCCCCAACTGGAGCAGTGAATGAGAATTCAAAAGATTGTCCCGGAAGAATAGGTCCGGCATTACTTTGTCCAACCGGCGTGGTAAAAGCGCCACTCTTGATAGCATCATAGGCCATACTCGTATTCTGTATGGTTACTTTAAACCGGCTATTGACTTTTCTATTCGAGTTATTCGAATTGCAGGCAGTTTGTGTGATCATCACCGCAAGTATAATAATTGCCGTGACTAAGAAATTATTTTTGGGTTTCATGGCTTTCATGGTTTAAGTGTTAAGTCAGATTGTACACTCGTTATTTAACCATGCTTAGACAGGAATTAATCACAAAAGTATCACAAGTGGATTACATGAATATCACAAAGCCTAATAACAAAATA
>DATFMH010000181.1:0-17269 GCA_035267045.1 Balneolales bacterium | reverse complement strand
GGCACAAAGATGAAAACGTATGTAAAGTTATTGAGTTATTAGGTTATTAAGTTATTAAGGGTTCACGATTTGGGAATTTAATTTCATTATGACAAGTTTTGAAGATTTAGAGGCATGGAAATCTGCCAGAGAATTAAGAATAAATATATCAAAGATTGCCAAAACATTCCCTGATATTGAAAGATATCGTCTGACTAATCAAATTATTAGATCTTCAAGATCTTTATCAGCAAATATAGCAGAAGGTTTTGGTCGTTTTCATTATCAGGAAAATATACATTTTTGTCGACAGGCTCGTGGATCTCTTTATGAAACATACGATCACTTAATATGCGCTCTTGATGAAAACTTAATAAATGAGACTCAGTATAATTCTATTAAAATGAAAATTTTTCAATGCTTAAAAATTCTAAATGGTTACATAGCTTATTTAAAAAAGCAAAAGGGTAACTCCTAATAACTCAATACACTTAATAACTTCACCATGCCAAACATATTCTCATTCAAGGGCTACAAGCCTGTAATCCACGAATCCGCGTTTATTCATCCCAATGCGGCGGTGACGGGTAATGTTATCATCGGTAAAAACGTATATATTGGTCCGGGAGCGGCTATCCGGGGTGATTGGGGAAAAATTGTAATTAAAGATGGGTGTAATGTACAGGAAAATTGCACGATCCATATGTTTCCGGGTGTGACCGTTATTCTGGAAGAAGGAGCTCATATGGGGCACGGTTCTATCGTCCACGGCTCTCATATTGGGAAAAACTGTATGATAGGTATGAATGCCGTGGTCATGGATAATGTTGAAATAGGTGACAACACGATCATCGGCGCTCTTTGTTTTGTCCCGGAAGGAATGAATATTCCAAATCGGAAAGTAGTAGTTGGTAACCCGGCTAAAATAGTAAAAGATGTATCTGATGAGATGCTCGTATGGAAAACGGAAGGCACAAAAATCTATCAATCACTTCCCAAAGAATTGCACGAGACTCTTAAAGCCTGTGAGCCATTACGAAAGGAGCCGAAAAACCGGGAAGACATCATGAAACACGATTATAAAACATGGGGTGAAACGAGGAGAGATTGAGTTACTAAGTTTAATTAGGTTATTGAGTTATTAGGTTATTGAGAAAATCACATTTAAAATTAGAAAAAAAATATTTAGGCTTTGAACAACAACCGGCTATTGATAAAGGTCGTCTGTCGTCCATAGTCTGTGGTCACTTTTTTAAGGAGGTTAATACATGGAAGTACGAAATTACGCTAAAGGTCAATGGGTTACTGGAAGCGGTACCAGGAAAGCATTACTCGATGCCGTAACCGGTGAGGTAGTTGCCGAATTCTCCACCGACGGTCTCGATTATAAAGGGATGGCAGACTATGCCCGTACCGTGGGCGGACCAAATCTCCGGCAATTTACTATTCATGAACGAGCACTTATGCTCAAAGAGATGGCCAAATATCTCATGGCCCATAAGAAGGAATTCTATAAGCTTTCTTCTCATACCGGTGCGACTAAAACAGATACATGGATCGATATTGATGGTGGAATAAGCACCCTTTTTATTACCTCAAGCAAAGCACGTCGGGAGATGCAAAATGAGAAATTCTATGTAGATGGTAATATGGAAATGCTTTCTAAGAAAGGGACTTTCGTTGGACAACACATTTATGTCCCTCGTGAAGGCGTTGCCGTCCATATTAATGCGTTCAATTTCCCCTGCTGGGGAATGCTCGAAAAACTGGGTCCGACGATTGCAGCCGGCATGCCGGCGATCATCAAACCATCTCCAATTGGCTCATATCTCGCCGCAAGTGTATTCGAATCAATGATTGAGTCTGGGATTTTCCCGGAGGGCTCCATTCAATTTATCGCCGCTGACGTACCCGGCGATTTATTAGATCACCTGGATAGTCAGGACGTTATTTCGTTTACCGGATCCGCCGGCACCGGTAAGAAAATCAGCTCTCACCCTAATGTTATTGAAAAATCCGTTCATGTAAACCTTGAAACGGACTCATTAAACTGTTCCATCCTGGGACCTGATGTTACACCCGAAATGGACGAATTTAAATTTTTTATACGCGAAGTCGCCAACGAAATGACGGTTAAAGCCGGCCAAAAATGTACGGCTATCCGACGAGCAATCGTTCCTGAAGACAAAGTGGATGATGTGATTGATGCTCTTAAAAAACGACTATCCGGAGTAGGAATTGGCAAACCCGATGCTCATGGCGTTCGAATGGGATCTTTGGCAAGTAAAGATCAACAGGAACGTTTGCAACGAAATATCGATAAACTGAAATCAACATCCGAAGTTGTTTACGAAGAGAAAGAACCCAAATATGTCGATGCAAATGTCAAAAAAGGAGCCTTCTGTTCTCCGGTTCTTCTTTACAATAAAGAGCCTTTCAAATATGATGAGCCGCACGAAATAGAAGCCTTTGGTCCGGTAAGTACTGTTATGCCATACAAAGATTTACCGCAGGCGATATCGCTTGCCAACAAAGGTCACGGAAGTCTCGTGGGATCCATTTTTACTAATGATGATGATGCAGCCATTGAAATAGCTATGGGCATTGCACCGTACCATGGTCGACTTATGATTATTAATCGTGACAGTGCAAAAGAATCGACAGGACATGGTTCTCCCCTGCCCCATCTTACGCATGGTGGACCGGGAAGGGCCGGCGGAGGTGAAGAAATGGGTGGCATCCGGGGTATCCTCCATTATATGCAGCGTGTTGCCCTGCAAGGCTCGCCGACTACATTAGCCAGGATATGCAATGTGTATCTGAAAGGAGCCAAACAGATTGAAACCCCGATTCATCCTTTCCGGAAATATTTTGATGAGTTGCAGATCGGTGAAACACATACCACCTACCGCAGAACCGTGACCGAAGCGGATATCGTAAATTTTGGATGCCTGAGCGGTGATCATTTCTATGCTCATTTTGATGATATAGCTGCCCGCGATTCTTTGTTCAAAGAACGCGTAGCCCATGGTTATTTTGTACTTTCCGCTGCCGCGGGGTTGTTTGTTGATCCCGCGCCCGGCCCTGTTCTGGCAAATTATGGCCTTGAAGGATTGCGCTTCATCGAACCCGTAAAAATCGGTGACACCATCCAGGCTAAACTTACTGTCAAACGAAAAACAACCAAACCCAAAAGGGAAGATGACCAATATGCCACCGGTGTCGTCGCCTGGGATGTGGAAGTCCTGAATCAACGGGAAGAGACCGTGGCAATGTATACCATTTTGACGTTGGTTAAAAGGAAAGAAGAAAGTGTTTAATGTTTAATGAAAAATAACTTTTCGGGCTCCGCACAAAAAGAAGAATTCCCCTCCTGGGAGGGGTAGGGGTGGGTTAACCCAACGTCGGAAAAGCATCTAAACAATTTCAATTGTATCAATAAACAATGAAAAGAAAATTAAAAGTAATCCCATATAATCCAAAACTAATCAAAAGGGCTAAATACCTTCGTAAAAATGCAACCCCTGGCGAAAAGAAATTATGGAGTTATTTAAGAAATCGTCAAATGTATGGGTATCTTTTTTACAGGCAAAAACCTGTCAATAATTACATAATCGATTTCTTTTGTAATGATTTAATGTTAGCCATAGAAATTGATGGTCAAAGCCACGACGGGAATTATGATTATGATACCCAGAGACAAAATATTCTTGAAAATCTTGGAATTCATTTTTTAAGATTTTCAGAAAAGGAGATGATGCAGGATCTTGATAATGTTCTGCGCTGTATTGAGGCTTGGATACTTGATCACGAACCCACCCCTAACCCCTCCCAGGAGGGGAATGCGCTCACATTCTAACTTCTACATTCTACATTCTGTATTCTTCATTCTTCATTCTAAATTCTAAATTCTAAAACACTATGCCTGAAAACGGAGAAATATCAGTTACTATTGAAAAAGGAATTGCCACTATTACTTTTTATCATCCCAAGGGAAATTCTTTTCCGGGAAAATTATTACGAGAACTGGCTGATCAAATAACTTCAGTGGGCAAAAATGCTATAGCCAAAGTCATCATTCTGCAGAGCCGGGGCGATGGGGCTTTCTGTGCCGGTGCATCATTCACTGAATTGATAAACATTAAGAACTATGACGAGGGCAAAAAATTCTTCATGGGTTTTGCACTTGTCATAAATGCCATGAGAAAATGTCCGAAATTGATTATTGCGAGAGTTCAGGGGAAAGCTGTAGGAGGTGGCGTCGGTTTGGCGTCATCGGCGGATTATGCCCTTGCACGCGATACGGCATTCGTTAAACTCAGCGAGTTGGCTCTTGGTATCGGCCCATTTGTCGTAGGTCCGGCTGTAGAACGTAAAATCGGGACCTCTTCATTTGCAACATTGGCTATTGATGCAAAAAACTGGCGAAGCGCCCAGTGGGCCAAGGATAAAGGCCTTTTTACACAAATCTATGCCTCAACAGAAGATTTGGATAGCGCTTTACAGGAATTGGCACAATCATTGGCGGATAGTAGTCCGGATGCTATGGCAGAATTAAAACGAGTGCTATGGGAAGGCACCGAAAACTGGGATGATTTACTCGAAAAACGTGCTGAAATCAGCGGCCGGCTGGTGCTCTCGGATTATACACGAGATTTTATTACCAAATTTAAAGAAAAACATTAGCCACGGATTTACGCGGATCTAAGCAGATGCCGGATACCGGATACCGGATAAAAAATAATAATTCCTTATTTCCAACAACAAACACCCAAAAGATGACGCTATACATCCGTAACAAGTTGCAAACTTGCGACGTACTTCGAGATTATTTAGGCTTTGATCACGCATATGGCAAGGTTTTGGTATGGGATCGCCCCGAAAATTCTTCGGGATTCCGTTGTCATCATGTCATTTACTCGGCACTCTTCTCGTGCAATCCTCGCGATAACATTTAGGGTGGGAATATCAACCACTAAACAACAATGGTGTCATTGCGAACGGAGACTTTCCAAAATTTTTTGGAAGCGGAGTGCGGCAATCTCCTTCCGTAGTTTAGCGGCTTTAAGTAATGCCCCGTTTATTATTTTTGTCAGGATTCTACCATTTCCCGATCTGATTAAATATGGGAACGTGGAATCACAACTATTATGTATACCTGTACCAATAAGCATAATTCTGTCTTATATACCTGAGTGACAAATGATCTGGTTCTCAGGATCTATCAACATAAAGAAGGAAAGTACGGATTTACAGCTCGTTATCGTCTAAATAAATTGGTTTATTATGAATGGTTTGATTCAATTTATGATGCCATTACTCGGGAAAAACAAATAAAATCGTGGTCAAGAAAAAGAAAAATGGAGTTAATTGAATCGCTGAATCCCGATTGGAATGATCTGTATAATGAATTGTAATGAACGATTAAAGTCTAACTAATTAATATATTGTTTCTACCGTTGATCACACCTATGGCAATGCTAAAGAAGGAGATCGCCACGTCATACACTCGACATTCGTCTCGTGCAATCCTCGCGATGACATTCAGAAAGTTTTTTTTGGTCGTCCGTCGTCTATATTATTTTTTAGCATTTTTTAAGCCTTAGTAGTATCATGCAAGTAAGATGATGTAATAAATCAAGAGTTTAAAGTCATGGAAGTTTCAAAAAAAAACGAATTAACATTAGAGGAATATTTCAAAACTATTCGCAAGAATATAGTAGGTCACGGATATGAATTTGATACTCCTCAAGGCCGTAAAAAACTATTATACGCCGACTGGACAGCAAGTGGAAGATTGTATAAACCCATAGAAGAAAAATTATTGCATGAGATTGGTCCATTAGTCGGAAATACACATACCGAAACAAATGTAACCGGCACCTCCATGACCCTGGCTTACCATGAAGCCAAAAAGATCATCAAAAAACATGTCAATGCATCAGACGAAGATGTTATAATTCTGGCAGGATCAGGGATGACCGGCGTTGTAAATAAGTTTCAGAGAATTCTGGGAATGAAAATACCGGAGAAATTATCTGATTATGTTGATCTGCCTGAAGAAATGCGTCCTGTCATTTTTGTGACACACATGGAGCATCACTCCAATCAGACTTCGTGGCTGGAGACGATTGCGGATGTTGTCGTAGTGCCTCCGGATGTGGACGGTCTGGTGGATCTGAATAACTTCGAAAGGGAAATCAGGAAGTATTCAAATCGAAAGATTAAAATAGCAGCCGTAACCTCCTGTTCGAATGTTACGGGTATTATGACTCCCTATCATGAAATTGCCAAATTGATGCACAAAAACAACGGGCTGTGTTTCGTAGATTTTGCAGCATCGGCTCCTTACATCCCTATAAATATGCACCCGACAGACCTTGGTCACGGAGCCGATCTTGACGCTGTCTATTTTTCACCACATAAATTCCTTGGTGGCCCCGGAACACCCGGTGCGCTCATTTTCAACACCAAATTATATACTAATAAAATTCCCGATCAACCCGGTGGAGGTACGGTAAACTGGACCAATCCTTGGAATATCAGAAGTTATATCGAAGATATCGAAGTTCGGGAAGACGGTGGTACACCACCTTTCCTTCAATCCATGAAAGCGGCTATGACCGTAAGGTTGAAGGAAGAAATGGATCCCGGCCTTATGTTAAAACGGGAACATGAGATATTGAAAAAACTATATCCCGCTTTACAATCCATAAATGAATTACAAATTCTGGCAGAACATATCGAAGACCGCCTCGGAATCATCTCATTTCATATAACTGACTTACACTACAACCTGGGAGTGAAGCTGCTCAACGATTATTTCGGTATACAGGTACGAGGCGGTTGTGCCTGCGCCGGGACATACGGCCACTACCTCCTGCATATCGATCCAAAGACCTCCCAGAAAATCTTTGCCCAGGTAAAACGTGGAATAATGGATCATAAACCCGGCTGGATTCGCTTATCCATTCATCCTGCCATGTCGGATGATGACATCGATTTTATCATCCATGCCATGCAAGAACTGGTCAATAATTTCAAAAAGTGGAGTGACGATTACGAGTATAACCATCATACAAATGAGTACACCTATAAAGGTGACGGGATCAAATATTCCGTACCGGTAACGAATTGGTTTAAGGAGATTTAAGGCATAACGCAGTGCACATGGAGCATGGTCTTTAGCTCCAAGGTACACTGATCCAAAGACTCTAAATGCAATACCTGAAAAAAACTCTTTTAAAAAAATAATATTGGTATAGCTACAACCAATTATCTACAATATACAATCTCAAATAATGCAGTAATCGGTATTACATGGTACACGACGTTACATGCTCTGTTACAAACTTTACAATCTTAATTTACTGATAATATTCACATTATACAGGCTGCTGGTAGCTTTGACAGGTTTAAAGCAGGTGAATTATCCCATTAACTACTATCTTACTGGAAAACCGGCAAACATAACTGCCGAAACCTGGCAGTGTGTCAAATAAGGATACCTGTAAGATCTTTTACCGTAGCCGAATATTAAAACGGCCATGGATTTTTTTATTCGTCTTACCGATATCAAATATGGCAGTCACAGAAATACTCATTATATATTATCAGTATTTAAAGTATAAAAGATTCTCAATCTATTGAAAACCCAAGGTCTTTCAAATGGTTTCGAGTTGAAAAATAACTTTCATGATGTATACCATGAATACCGAACGATTTTGCGACTTCTACAAACAAGGGCCTGTCATCTATGTAGATTATATTCTCAGGATTAACCTGTGATATATCAATTGCTATCTGAAATATATCTTTATCCGGTTTCCTGAAATGGACATATGAGGATGAAACGAAGGCATCAAAAATATTATCTAATTTGAATTTTTGTATTCGATAATTATTTAATTCTCTTCCTTCGTTGCTTACAGCTATGATTCGTAATCCATATAGGTTTTTCAGTTTCTGAATATAGCTCAACATCCCGTCTAAAGCTTTAGATTGCCGGAACATAAAATCTTTAAAATCATCGCGGCTGAATTTTCTTTTTTCAAAAAAGATCACCCGGTTGATGTATTCATCCAGACTTAGTTTGCCTCTTTCATAAGTATCATATGTCAAATGATGACGTTCATTAATTTCATCTATGTTCAGTTCAAACCGCTTAGCCGCTCTGCTTCTTGCGCGGCGATCCCAGCCATTTGTTAGCAATACTCCGCCAACATCTAAAAAAAAGGTATTTATATCCATTCCTTTTGATAATTATAAATTAAAATTGCCGTAATGATGACGGATATTTATTATCTCCCAATTAATAATATCCATATAAAAATACCCGCCCTCTAATGATTAGCAGAACAGATATAGATTCAATAAAAAAAATTATAAAGAGAATCTCATCAATTTCCCGGAATATAATTCATTTGAATGGAATGAATTTATTATGTGAACGATATTTCATTAATGATTTTTTAAATATCAATTAGGTGTATCTGATGCCATGAGTATTAACCCAAATATTACGGATATAACTAATACCCTGCCTATCTGGATACCCGGTCTGCACCGGGTATGACATCTTGAGGCTGCGCTTGTGATTAACTTCTTGAATTTAGTTTATAGGACTTTTCAAAAAGACAAGTAACATTGTCATTCCTCGCTTGACGGGGAATCCAGATGGATAATGCTATGGGTACTAACCGATAATTTACGGATGTAACTAATACCCTGCCTATCTGGATACCCGGTCGGCACCGGGCATGACATGCTGAGGCTGCGCTTGTGATTAACTTCTTGAATTTAGTTTATAGGCCTTTTCAAACGACAAGTAACATTGTCATTCCTCGCTTGACGGGGAATCCAGATGGATAATGCTATGGGTACTAACCGATAATTTACAGATGTAACTAATACCCTGCCTATCTGGATACCCGGTCGGCGCCGGGCATGACATGCTGAGGCTGCGCTTGTGATTAACTTCTTGAATTTAGTTTATAGGCCTCTTCAAAAGACAAGTAACATTGTCATTCCTCGCTTGACGGGGAATCCAGATGGATAATGCTATGGGTACTAACCGATAATTTACAGATGTAACTAATACCCTGCCTATCTGGATACCCGGTCTGCACCGGGCATGACATCTTGAGGTAGTGATTGTTATGGGTTCTTTGGTTTGTTTATAAACTTTTCTTAAAGACTCAAAACATCACTATTCCAATAAGGACGTGTCAACACTATGCACTATGCTCCCTGCGCTATTCCCCTAATTCATATTCACCTTTTGCATTGTTGACGTTGCATTCTTTAACCAGCCTCCTGTAAAGCCGGATCTCTTAAGCCCTCTTATAACAACCGGATCCTTTTCCAATAATTTCCAGATCATGCCGGACCGGTAATTCTCGGCCATAATAAGTATCGGACCCTGATCGATACCAAGGTAATCTTTATCATACCAAACGCCATTTCCACCTGTGGCTTTCGGGTAGGTGGGATTAAATGAATCTTTAAATCCATACTTGCCCCATATTCCGGGATAATGATCCTTCATATACATTAATGCTGTTATACTTTGATCAGGAGTGAAAGGAATTGAGCCACCTGCCGCAGTCGGTGCTATTGTTCCATCATCATTATCATAATTGGCCGCTTCACCCCTGGCTGTATAGGTATGAAATTTTATTTTATTACCGGACCAGGTAACCGTTTGATTAGCCGGGCCGTCACATGCGGTCAAACCCCAGACATTTGCTCCATATCCTGCAAAATGCATAGGATTATGTTTGGCATAATCAATCTGAGCCAATGTGGCACGTTTGGAGTTTTCAAAATAATCACTGCCGACATTCTTCATGTAAGCATCCTGAATTCCTTTATAATTGACAAACATCTGGGAATATTGATGCCCGAATAACGGGCCAAATTGAACGGCCTGATAACCATAATAGCTGGCCCAGTCATATCCGTCCGTCCATTTTTTCCAGCTGACCGGCCCTAACGGATGAGTAGGAGATCCCAGGGCGAGTACATAAAGAAAACTACCTTCATTGTACCCTTTCCACTCAGCATTTAAAAAGCCACTTTCCGGATGCCAGCCCATGCTCACCAGACTATCACTTTTCGTAAACCATTTCCAATCGACTCGATTATTTATGGAATCGGCCAAAGCTCTTATTTGCTGCTCCGCAGGTGATGAACCATCGAAATAATCCCGGCTTACGAGAATTCCGGCCAGTAACCATGTTGTATCAATAGTTGATAATTCAACATTTTTGAATCTCTTTCCGGTGCTCATATCCAAAAAGTGATAATAAAAACCATGATACCCGGTCACATCCGAAGCCTGCGGACCCATCGGTGCATTCCAGAAAAATTTGAGCGTTTTTAAAACGCGGTTTGCAGCTTGTGAACGAGTTACATACCCTCGTTTTACACCAATTACATCAGCTGTTAATCCAAAACCCGTTGCCGCTATACTGGAAAATGATTTTGTAGGGGCCCTGTCTGGAATCAACCCGGTATTGGGATCGGCCAAATCCCAGAAATAGTGAAATGTCCTGTTTTCCAGGGTATCCAGAAATGCTTGTTTCTCTGCCTGTGAATATTGAACATTCGGCTTTGATTCAACAGCAAGATGCTTGCAGCTGATCGCAATAAACAGGAATGAAAAACAGATAATGATGATATTTACATATCTTTTCATGATGAAACCGTGTTATGATAAATGTTTTATATAATTTTTATTGAGAACTTTTTAATAGAACAAATCGGGCTGATTTAACCGAGTCGGAACTTCCTCCTGCAAATACTTTAAAAGTCCCCGGCTCAGCTCCAAAACGCATATCTTTTTGGTAAAATGCCAGGTCATGACGAGTTAACCGGAATGTCACTTTTTTCCTTTCACCGGGTTTAAGTTGAACTCTTTTGAATCCTTTCAGTTCTTTAACCGGCCTGCTCAGGGAGGCCACAAAATCCCTTATGTAACACTGAACTACTTCCGTACCAATACGTTTACCGGTATTTTTTACATCAATAGTAACTTGTAACGTATCATTCCAATCCATTCGGGTTTTATTAAGGTGTAAGTCCGAATAAGTAAATGTTGTATAACTCAGGCCAAAACCAAAAGGATAAAGTGGTGAATTGGGTACATCAATATACCGTGAAGTGTATTTATTGCCTTTTTCAAATGGCCTTCCCGTGTTCAAATGATTATAAAAGATGGGTATTTGTCCCACATCCCTCGGAAACGTAATCGGGAGCTTCCCGGAGGGGTTATAATCACCAAATAAAACATCTGCTATGGCAGGCCCGGCTTCCGTACCGTCAAACCAGGTTTCCAGAATTGCCGATACATGGTCGTGCAGCCAATTGATGGTTAGAGGCCTGCCATTCATCAATACAACTACAACCGGCTTACCCGTTTTCATCACAGCCTTAACGAGATCAAGTTGATTACCGGGTAATCCAAGTTTCGAACGGCTGTCACCTTCCCCACTCATACCGGCACTTTCACCTAATG
Organism: Balneolales bacterium; assembly: GCA_035267045.1. GTDB lineage: Bacteria > Bacteroidota > Rhodothermia > Balneolales > DATFMH01 > DATFMH01. The sequence goes on along the minus strand of DATFMH010000181.1, from coordinate 5,772 downwards.
CCATAACAACGACATCGGATTTACCGGCTATTTTAACAGCATTCTTAAATCCGGAGTCAGATTCACCATTAATTTCGGTTCCTTTAACATAATTTACCTTTACTCCCTTGCCGCCAACCTTTTGATTTATTCCCTGTAGCAGGGTAACGGCATCTTTCGATTCACCCAAAGCGTGCACGGGGCCCAAAAGATCAATTTTATCATTGGCAAGCGGACCAATAACAGCAATAGAATGTATTTTCTTACTGATTGGCAGGACTTGGTTGTCATTCTTCAAAAGTACGATTGATTGACGCGCTGCTTCCCTTGCAAGCCGCCGATGATCTACAGGTAAATTCTTTTGTGCAGCAAATGCAGCTGTCGAGTCACCATATTGAAATGGATTATTAAATAAACCGAGACGGTATTTCATTGTTAAGACACGTTTCACTGCCGAATCAATACTTGCTTCCGTAACTACTCCCTCATTCACTAATTTCGGAAGTTCTTTAAAATATGTTCCGCTGTGCAGGTCGATATCGACTCCTGCTTTGAATGCAAGATCTGCGGCATTTTTTGGATCGGCAGCCACGCCGTGTTGTTGTAATTCCGGAATGGCATCATAATCAGACACCAGCACTCTATTAAAACTCCATTTTTTTCGTAAAATATCTCTCAGTAGAAAATTATTAGCCGTTACGGGAATACCGTTGAAAGAGACAAAAGCCGGCATAATAGCTCCAACCCCCTGCTTTACAGCGGCATGAAAAGGTGGTAAATATATCTGATGCAATGTATGCATCGACATATCAACGGTGTTATAATCTCTTCCGGCCAGTACGGCACCGTAACCAACAAAATGCTTTGCTGTAGCCATCATGGTGTGTGGACTCTTCAGATTTCCCTGTTGAAATCCATTAACAGCGGCCGCAGCTATTTTTGATCCCAGATAAGGATCTTCACCCGCTCCTTCCACAACGCGTCCCCACCTTGGATCACGGGCAATATCAACCATTGGGGTAAATGTCCAGTTAACTCCGGCATTGGTAGCTTCCACAGCTGCCACACTATCGGCTCTCCGTATTAAAGAGGGATTCCAGGAACAAGCCATTGCTAAAGGTACCGGGAAAATAGTTCGAAAACCATGGATAACATCACCCATAAAAACCATCGGGATTTTCAAAGGTGATTGCATAGCCATTTTCTGCATCTTCAGCGTGTAATGATAAACATCCTGTCCGGGTAATACACCATTTGTACCACCTAATTGTCCCTTCTTCACATAAGAATTTAAATCTTTATGATCCCCACCAAAAATTGATAACTGTCCTATTTTCTCTTTCAGGGACATTCGTTTTATTAGCGAATCAACTCTCAGATTAATTATCTGTACTCTACTCCTCTTTGAAGATGAGCTGCTTTGAGCATGCACTTTTGGAGAAGAACAAAACAGCGCCATTAAAAAAAATGCAAAAGAAACCTTAATGAGAAATCGACCTTTAATGTATTTCATTATGAAACAGCTATTTGAACAAATATGAAGTATTTATTGCCTAAATAAATCCTGCATAAAAAAACGGGAATGCCACACGAATGCGACATCCCGCTTTTTGGATGTGAGATATAATCGTTTATTACCAGACAGAATTTTGTTTTAATACACCATTACTCAGGTCTATTTCTGTCTGAGGAATTGGAAATACGGTATTTTTCTGTGTAAATGTTTTTCCGTCTTTGGCCATTTCTTTAGCTGCCCAACCGGGTTCGACACTATTTTCTCTCAATAAATCGAACCAGCGATGTTGTTCCATTCCTAACTCAGAACGACGTTCATGCCAAATATCATGTAACAATGTTGTTCCTGTTGCAGTTATATCAGGCAACAACGGCATGGAAATCATTGTTGAGATAATATTTTGAGTACTGGTTGTAACTTTTTGCGTATTACTATCATACGTTTGTGTTACCTGCATGATAGTCATTGTCACATTCTGACCAGGCGCAACATTTTTCATAGCATTCATATAATCGCTAACACTGTTAACAGCGTTGCCATTGATGCTCTGTACAATATCCAGCGTATCAACTAAAATTTGCGAATTATTATTCACCAGTCCGTAGCTGAATGATTTCAAGCCGGCATTAGCTGCTGCTGAATTTGACCATACATAACGAAACATGGGTTTACCACTCTCCTGAGACAGACCGGTAGTATCAGCAATTATCGGGGCTACACCTTCTACAGATGCTCCTATTGTTGCTGTACGGCCACCTCTTGCCCGATCACGAACCATATTAAGATATTTTTGAGCGGTACTTACATCGCCATTTTGATATGCTGCTTCAGCCTCAATCAGCAAGACGTCAGAGTAACGAAGAATTCGAATATTACCGGGTCCGTCACCTTGTCCACCTGGATGATTATCACTCACAAAAGCTTTTTGGTTATAATCTTCATTAACCATATTAGGGTTTTTGTGAACGGCTCTTCCGGTTCCGTCAGGTAATGTTTCCCATACAAAAAGTACGGTTGCTTCCTGACGGGGATCACCCGGACTAAATGATTTTATCAAATCATGTGAAGGATTATTAAACCCCCAGCCCAGGTTTGGATTACCTCTTACACCCTGTACCTGATTGAATTGGCTACCACCTTCATTACTGCTTGTAGCTGTGTTTTGTACAGAAAACAAGGTGCCTGAAGAATTTTCTCCGGCCCGTGTAAAGATGGTGGAATAATCCGGTAATAGTGAATACTGCCCGGAATTAATGACCATTTCAGCATATTTTTGTGCATCTTTATAATCTTTACGATAGAGATAAACCTTGGCAAGCATACCTTCAGCAGCGCCTTTGGTTGCTCTTCCAAGATCAGCTGCCGGATACTGTGATTTTGTAGGTAAATGAGCAACACCATCCTTCAAATCACTTATAATAAGTGCGTATACCGAATCAGGACTGGCATTGGGCCTGTTATAATATTCACTCGGTTTAAGCGGTTTGGTGACCAAAGGTATATTATGCCATCCTCGTTCAAGGAAAAAGTAATAATATGCCCTCAGAAATTTATTCTCAGCAACCAAACGATCTTTTAAATTCTGATCCATATTTATATTGGGAATATTATCTATGGCCAGATTTGCTCTGTAGATACCTTTATAATAACCTGACCAGGGATCTTTAAAAGCAAGATTACCAGCGTCATACTTCAGGTTATCAAGTTCAAGCAAAAATGATGCGTCTGTTGGTGTACTACCTTTATCAGCATCATCAGAGATAATATCTGTTACGCCAAGGTATGAAAAAACGTGTACCTGCCATTCCCGCAACATCTCATAGGTTGCGTTAGTAGCATCTATAGCATCTTGCTTATTAGCAAAAAATGTTTCTGATGTCTGCTGCCCAAGTGGTTTGTCATTTAACAAACCATTACAGCTCGTCATAAGCGGTATGACTACAGCCACGACCGCTAAACTCAGGATGGTCTTTAAAAATTTGTTTTTAAATTTCATAATGCTGCCTCTTTTTTGATTGAAAATTCGTAAACCGCTCATAATGTCAGAACTTGATATTTACACCCAATGAGATTGTACGGGCGACTGGATAAACACCGTGATCAATACCATTACTAAGAACATCACTGGATGTTATTTCAGGTGTATATCCACTGTATTTAGTAAATGTAACCAGGTTCTCGGCATTGACGTAGAGTTTCAGGCTGCTAACATTAACCTGTCTCGTGATTCTTCTCGGCAGATTATATCCTAATTGAACATTTCTAATCTTAAAATATGATCCATCTTCAAGGAAACGGCTGGATACATTGTAATTTACACCACCATTGGTAATCCTTGGTTGTGTATTGCTTGTACCCGGTCCATGCCAGCGGTTAAGATAAGATGTTTCAAAATTAGGCGTACCAAAACGTGCTGTTTCTTTCGCATTGTATATTTTGTTGCCGGTTTGGCCGCTCGTACTTATGGACAAATCAAATCCCTTATAATTAGCATTTAAATTAATTCCATAAATGAAACTTGGGATTGGGGAACCCAGGTAGGTACGATCCTCTGAAGTAATGACTCCATCGCCATTCGTATCTGCAAAACGCAGATCACCGGGCTGCTCTGAGCCAAGTTGTGGATATTTACTCAAGTCGGCTTGGTTTTGAAATACACCAACAACTTTATATCCATAGAAAGCACCGATGGGTTCACCAACTACTGTGCGAGTGGCAAGTTTTCCTCCTTCACCGGTACCGCCACCATAAATAGCATCTTGTCCCTGCCCAAGTTTATCTACCTGGTTATGAACAGTAGAGGCAACTAAGCCAATCGTATAATGAAAACCACTTACTGTTTGGTTCCATTTCAAATTAAAATCGAAACCTTTATTTGTTACTGCGGCAGCATTAACGTAAGGAATATTGCTGGCACCTACATATTCAGGTATTGGAGCTTGTACAAGAATACCGTTCGTTTTCCGGTTATAGTAATCAACTTCCAGGGAAATTCGATCATTAAGGAATCCGGATTCCAAACCTATATCCGTTTGTGTTGTTTCTTCCCATTTTATATCGGGATTGGCTAGAGAAATAACCGTAGCTCCGTAATTGATTGTCTCATTGGGGCCAAACACAGCATTTAAGTTAGAAGTAACAGTCGGAATACCTGGGTAGGCGCTGATTTTATCATTACCTACCTTTCCCCAGCTGGCACGTAACTTAAGGTTACTTATAAAATCGATATCTTTCATGAACGGCTCGTTTGAAATGCGCCAACCGGCAGCTACCGATGGGAAATAACCATATCGGTTATTTTTACCAAATCTGGAAGAACCGTCAATACGATACGTGGCTGTTAACAGATACCGATTCATGTAGGTATAATTGGCACGGAACAAATATGATAACATATTCCAGTTATATGCCGTATTGGTATTGGTTTGAGTCTGTTGATCGCCAGCGTTCAAATACCATAATGCAGGATTACTGCCATTTCCGGCGATATCCTGACGTGAACCACCAAGTAATTCATTTTTAAAACCCTGTGCAGTTACACCAGCCAATAATTTTAAATCGTTATTTTTATAATCGGCTTTATAGGTCAATGTATTTTCCCACAACCAGTTTCTTGAATTCTCATCATTGACACTCAGATTACTATGTTGTGCCTGTTGGATAGGAGAAACATAATATTGCGGATTAAATGTTTTCCAGTTCCGTTGCCAACTATCTAATCCAAAACTGGTTTTCAATTCAAAATTTTGTAAGAAATCCAACTTTGCATATGCATTACCAACTATGCGATTGGCATAATGTCTGTTGCTATTATAATTAATCGTTGCCAATGGATTACCAACAGGGGCGTTTTGTGTGATGTCATTATAATCGCCACTACTATTAAATGGATTTTTGGTTGGATCCGCTTGATACGCCTGACCAACTACACCCGGTGCTTCCTGTTGCTGATAGTCGTGCATATAGGCAATATTATGTCCCACTGTCAAATTTTTCGTCAGATAGTAATCATTATTGACACGTAATGACATACGTTTGTATTGTGTACCTGGAATGATACCTTTCTGCAATACATAATTACCACTGATGCTGTAAGTCATGTCATTGGTACCACCACTTATCGACATATTATAATTCTCAGTTGGTGATGTCTGATAAACAGCATTTTGCCAGTTCGTTCCTGCTCCAAGTGAACTGGGATTTTGAAATGCCGGTGGGCGTCCTTCATTGGCATTCAATTCATTCACGAGAGTAGCATATTGTGAAGCATTTGTAAG
>DATFMH010000180.1:0-10052 GCA_035267045.1 Balneolales bacterium | reverse complement strand
TAATGTGTGGGTATCCTTTTTATCTAAATCCCAGCGAATAGAACGAAATCTCGGTAATCGTAACGTAAAATTTGCCTTCGTTCTTCTATTCAACTGTATTTCATCAAATTCAATTTCAACAACGATTTCCGGCCTCAAGGCCAGGGTCGGGCCATAACGTTCAACAATCAGATCTTTTATTTTGCTATTTAACAACTTCATTTCGTCGTTCGAATTACAACAGGATGCTTTTCCGATTGGTATAAATTCATCTTCATAGCGTTCGTCATCATCGACTCTGATACCTAGTGTAAAGTCTGAATAAAAGCTAACTTCTTTACCACTTCCGGCATGAGCATACATGATAACGGTATCCAATGAACCATCTGACTGCTTCATTTTAATCCACGATCTACTGTGTAGTCCGCATTCATATGTGCTGTTCTTATTCTTCAATACTAATCCATCATTACCATGATCAAGTGCTCTTTGGAATGTTTTTCTCAATTGAACCTGATCTGACACTTCAAACTGATTTGATACTAAAATCCCTTTGTCTCGGCTAATCTTTTCCAACAACATCCGACGTTCCATTAAAGGTAAATGGAGTGTTGTTTCGTTCCGGTGATATAAGATATCGAACCCAATGAAAATAACCGGATATTCGTTGAGTATCTTAGAGGCAGGTCTTTTTAGTTTTATTCTCTTCTGCAATAACTGATGGGGTTGAATTTTGTCATCAAAATAAACACATAACACCCCATCAAGCACTGTCTCAGGAAATTCTTTTTCATTAAAAAAGGCAACAACTTCCGGGAAGCTTTTTGATATATCATTGTGATCCCGTGAAAATAATCGTGTTCCCGATTTTCCGGTATGAACCTGGCAACGCATTCCATCAAATATTTCCTCCGCCATATAATTGTTTAGATCTTCAACCGATCCATATGATGGGGTGGCCTGCATGAAAGATATTGGATGATAGATATTGAATGTTGCTTTGTCTAATTCATCATTTTTCGCTAAAACAGCGGTACTGCCCAAATCACCGGTGATTAAATAGGTATAGCGAATTTGATCCGGATCAAATTCAAAGGTGTGTGCAAGTGCTTGTATTATATATTGAATATCGAAACCTATGCGAAGCGATCCCCGGGACATCACACGGAGGAAATATTTGATTTCCACACCGGTCATTCGTTTCCATGTATCAGAAAGAATATTTTGTTTGTCCTTTCTTGAGTGAGTATTTGCCAGTTGGGTATAAATCTGTTGAACTTCTGTAAGATGTAATGGTTCCGGGTTACGCTCCTTTCGGGCTTCCGGAATATTTTCCATGAGCCTCTGTATGGTTTCAGAGGTACTCCCCGCGGCTTTTTTACTTGGCTTGAAAACCAGGTCGTAATCTATTTGGCAAAATGATGCGGCAAGTAATCCGATAGTTCTGGGACCAACTTTGGCACTTTGTTCTGATATTTTGGAAAAAGCTCCTTCACCTATAAATCGAACAGCAAGCATCAGGTCTGTATCATTTTCGAGTTTTGGAATATATCGTTCGAAAATCCGGATTTTATCATTACCATCCCTGGTTTCGGAGATTTCCTGTACTAACAATGAAAATGCCAGAAATGAATACTCCGGAATGGGTTGATATGGTAATGTTTCATTAAGCATGTGTGATAAATGATTCTATTGGAGATGCTGATATTTTTCGATTATTCAAATAATGACAAACAATATCAGGATTTGGTGTATGGGTAACTAATACTTTTTGTGGTTTGAGCCGTTCACACAATGCTATAAGTTCAAAGAAATCGATATGATCGGATAAAGGGATTCGTTTATCAATATTCATCTGCATCCTCCTTGACTCTAATGTTGCCCAACCAGAAACATATGCAATTTTGGGTTTTTTAATGGAGTCAAGCATGCCATTCCGTAGTCTCTGGGTAGGTGTAACCAATATTGTGTTTTGAACAGTCTCCTTATCATATTTTGCATAATTACCCAGGTCTACTCCCATATCATTATAAATCTGGCAAAGCGGAAAAGCACTGTCATGAACCTGAACAGGATGATTCAGGGGAGCCAGTGCATGCATCACTTCCTGCGTTTTACCTAATGAATAAGCCAGGAAAACAGGAGTATGGCCTTCGGAAAGTGATTTTGAGGCAAAAATTCTGATTTCTTCAAATAGTAATTCATGCCGGGGCCAGCGATATAATGGAAGGCTGAAAGTGGCCTCGGTAATGAGGTAGTCAATATTGTCGGGAATATCGAAACCTTCGGATGTTGGGGAAGCCGGACAGCGAAAGTCACCGGTATACAGCAGATTACCTTCATTAGTTTCCACAAATGTCATGGCTGATCCGAGGATGTGTCCGGCAGGATAGAACGTTACTCTTGCATTTGTCGTACTAAAGGGAACCCCAAAATCCAAAGTGTTCACGTTACCTTTGAATTTCCTGGCTTTCATTAGTTTGGCTGTTGCCGGCGTTGCATATACCACATCTGCCGAAGAGGGCATATGGTCGGCATGAGCGTGGGATATAAATGTATATTTTGCATCTTTACCGGAGCTATCCAAACCGATATTATATCGCGGAAGAATGAAACCGTGCGAACTTTTTTGCCGGATTGTAATCATGTTGCAGAGCACCTGGTTTTATGTGTTTTAAACGCAAAATACGTATAAAAGTGACAACATTGTGTCATCCTACAGTTTCGGTCTCTTCTTTTTTTTCTTTTTGTGGAAATATCAGGGATGTGATAATGGATATTAGAAGCAGGGAAGCAATAATAATCAATGATAATTCATTGGAAATATGGAGGTAATTTTCGGAAAGCATTTTAATTCCAACAAATGCCAGGATACCGGATAACCCGTAATGCAGATAGTGAAAGAGATCCATGATACCAGCCAGGGAAAAATATAAAGCTCTCAAACCGAGAATAGCAAACACATTGGAACTGTAAACGATAAAAATATCCCTGGTTATCGCCAGGATAGCCGGTATGGAATCCATCGCGAAGATGACATCAGAAGTTTCTATAACAAGTAAAACCACAAGCAATGGCGTCGCTATATAAATACCCCGCTTTTTGATAATAAATTTATCTTTTTGAAGGTGATGAGTAACAGGAAGAAATCTGCGTAGTATTCGTAAAACGGGATTTTTATCGGGATGTACCTCTTTATCTTTTTCAAAGGCCATTTTTATCCCGGTGTAGAGCAGGAATGCACCGAAAATGTAAACAACCCAATGGAATTTATTTATAAGGGCGACACCGGTGATGATAAAGATGAATCGCATTATCAAAGCTCCGAGAATTCCCCAAAACAATACTTCGTGCTGATATCTTTTAGGAATCTTGAAATATTTAAAAATGAGCAGGAATACAAATATATTATCCATACTCAGGGACTTCTCGATCAGATAACCGGTGAAATAATGTAACCCGGATTCTTTTCCCATGAAGTGATAAATTCCAAAGCCAAACAAGACAGACAGAGCAATCCATACAAAAGTCCAGATTAACGACTCCCTGATGGTTACCTCATGGGGTTTTTTATTAAATACCAACAGGTCGACACCAAGCATCAATAAAACGAATATGTTGAAGCCAACCCATAACCAGATATCGTATTCCATTAACTAAAAGCTTATCTTTGTCTTAGATATTCGTAGAAATAGTATTTTAACCTGAATTCGATAGAATTAAACAATTAGGATTTAGACCGTGGACGGTAGCCGATTTGTAATGATGAATTAGGCTTCTAACCCAGGCTTCTGTTTTCATTTTTTTGTCTAATTATGAAAAGAGATCATAGCATCCGGACAACTACCATCTACGCCTGCCTGCCGGCAGACAGGGTCTATCCTCCATCGTCATCGTTATATTTGGAACTTATGTTCCATAATTTACTTATGTCGAATTCACGTTATTTTTGAAGAAAATGATGAATAGAATATAGTATTAAATTACCCAATTATTTTTAAGCAATTAAAATACTATTTCTGCCATTAAGGAATTCTTTGGGGATGGAAGCGATAATTTCTTTTTTAAAAGCATCGATAATATTTTTTTTCAGGAATAAACGTCCATAGACCAATTTGACCGACCGTTCGGGTACCGGACTTTTGAAATTACAAACTTTGGCTTGTGAATTTTGTTTAGATCCTCGAATGGCTAGTTTTGGCAATAATGTCAGGCCAAAATTTTGTTCGACAAGATTTTTAAGTGATTCTATATTCCCACTTTCAAACTGTACGGTCTCGTTATCTGTAAGAATTTTTTTCTTATCAAGAATATGGAGGACCTGATCACGTAAGCAATGCCCTTTTCGCAATAACCACACATGATGTCCATCGAGATCATTAATTGTTATGTCTGATTTCCTGGATAACTGATTTTTTGCTGAAACATATACAATAAAAGGTTCATTAAATAAGGGCAATTCGAAGATATTCTTTTCTTTGATACTCTGTGCAAGTATACCGGCATCGAGTTTATCGTGATTAACTTTGTAAACGATAGTATCTGTTAGAGCCTCTTCAATCTTTAGATTTATTTTAGGATATTTGCGTGTGAAATTTTTTAGAAAATATGGTAACAGATAGGGTGCAACACTTGGAATTACACCAACTCTGAAGGTACCGGTAAATTCGTTTTGCCCCTCAGATATCAATTCTTTGATACGATCGGAATCCTTCAGGGTTAAACGTGCCTGTCCTATAATCTTTTCCCCTATTTTTGTCGGGATAACAGGATGTTTGCTGCGATCGAATATCTGAACACCCAACTCTTGTTCAAGTTTGTGGATTTGCATGCTGAGTGTGGGTTGTGTTACATAGCATTTTTGAGCAGCATCTGCGAAATGTCGATAATTATCTACAGCAATAATATAATTTAATTGAGTTAGTGTCATGATGAACAAAAAATAATGTTCAAAATCAAAAATGAATGCAGGTAATTTTTTTAATGTATGTTTACCCTTCAAATGGAATAAAACAACCTGGTCTAATAGGTTTCTATAGCCTTATAACATAAAATAAAAGCTAAAGGTTTATTTTTAACCGTAACGTACTTAGAAAGAATTTTATACTATTATACAAAGCATTGATTATAAGTATCTTATAGAGATACAAATAGTATGGGATGTTTGTATAATCGTGCTCATACTGCTATCATTCACATAAATAAAGTTCAGAGCTAAAATATTCATCAATAATCATAAATTTTAAGATGCAAAGTGTTAAGACAGCACATTTACTTATAAAGGGTAGGGTGCAGGGTGTCGGTTTCAGGCATTTTGTTTATAAAACGGCCAGAAATCTCGGATTATATGGTTGGGTCAGGAATTTATATGATGGTAAGGTTGAAGTCTTGTTGCATGGGGATGAAAAGATTGTTAAACAGGCTATTGATTATTGCAAAATTGGTCCTTCGGCGGCAAGAGTAGACAAGGTGAACATTGAATGGGATTATCCGGAGGAGACGGATAAAAATTTCACTATACGCTATTGACGTAATATCATTCATTATTTTTTTAAAACGCATGTATAGATTATTTATCGCAATTGATTTGCCGAAACCAGTTAAAAATAGATTAGAAGTGCTTCAAAAGCATCTTGATGGTGTAAAATGGATAGAACTGCAACAGATGCATCTTACGATTCGTTTTCTGGGTAATGTGGATGAGGAACTGTATCAAAAGCTATTGTCAAATCTTAAAAAAATAAGATCACCGTCATTTGTTTATTCTATTAAGGGGGTTGGAGTTTTTCCGAATATTCACAGGCCAAAGGTTTTATGGGCGGGGGTGGAAGCTGATGATCGTCTTTCTATACTTTATCAAAAAATAGAGGAGGTTGTAATTTCCAGTGGCTTTGATCCTCAAGAAAGAGATTATAAACCCCATATAACTTTAGGAAGGGTTAAAAGACGGTTACATTCGGAAGAATGTCAGACATTTCTTGGAAAACATGAAAAACTTGAAATTACAGATATAAAAGTTGATAACTTTATACTCTACCAAAGTAGATTGACAAGGCATGGTGCCTTACATCAACAATTACAACAATATTCATTATCCTAAATAAGAGATAACTGAAATAAATCGATTTCATTTTATACTTTGGGATATTTTATCAAAAACCAATTCGTAAAAATCAATGATTCATCAAAAGATTAATGACCGTATCATTTTGATCAGTCAGCCCTCACATGCCTGGTTGGCAGGTCAATTGGCAAAAGCATGGGGTAATGATTCATTCATGAAATGTGAACCCTTTAGCGAAGTTTGCCTGGCCGCCGAACAACACGATATTGGATGGATTGACTGGGAAATGAATCCTGAATTGAACAAAAAATCAGGTTATCCATACAACTTTTTGGATATGCCATTTGAGTCACACCTTGATATCTGGCGGAAAGGCTCACGGTGGGCCATGATGCAAAATACGTATTCAGCTTTATTAATATCCTTTCATAATCAATTCTTGTTGAACATGCACGATTTCTCAGATGAGCCATCGGGCTATAAGGAGTTAGCTGAAAGATATCAAAAAGATGAGAAGCAGTTACAGCAAAGATTGATGGAGGAGCTTCATAACGATCCCTATTATTATAGGTATGTTGGTGCAGATCGGTTTGATTTAAATAAGAAGATGATACGTGTATGGGATTATTTCTCATTACTCTTATGTATGGGGTTGAAAAGTGATGAAATCATCAAGGATGTTCCAACAGGCTTTGATACGGTTTCAAATGTAAGCTTACAACCGTATAGGGGAGATAAACGGAAGATCAGGGTCAATCCATGGCCATTTCAACCGGACTCGTTGGAGGTCTGTTGTGAAGCTATTACAGTTGATGGGACCTTTACTGATGAATGTGATATGCAAACCCGACTGAAGGATTACGATAAAAAAAGAGTGAAATTCTCATTGGTCAAATGACCGATGAAGGAACATTTAGGTAATGAGTGATCGTTATAATGATCAAACAACATCATTAAAATTCAGAAAAATTAGTAATAGTTATGAAACATGTTATTATCACCGGTGCTTCTCGTGGTTTTGGTGCCATGCTTGCCATAAATAGTTCTAAAAGAGACGTGGTTTTGCATTTAGTTGCCAGAAGTGATATGTCGGAGTCAGCTGCTGATCTTCAGGATAAAGCTTCTGAAGTTTTTACCTATCAATTTGATTTGTCCGAAACGGATAAGATTTCTCAATTACACAAAAAAATATTTAACAATATTATATTAAATGATGCAGAATCAATAGTATTGATTAATAATGCGGGATTACTAAAACCTATCGGCCCGGTAGGCAAATATCCGGTCGATGAATATCGAACGAATGTGGAAGTCAATTACGTTGCACCTGTTTTGTTAACGCAGCTTTTTGTCAAAGAAACCGAAAATTTCAATGGAGATAAAAAGGTAATAATGATTTCTTCAGGTGCTGCCAATAAAGCATATTATGGCTGGAGTCATTATTGCAGCACCAAGGCAGGCCTTAACAGGTATATGGAAGTTTTATCACTCGAACAGAAAGACCTGGAATATCCGGTGAAGACGATGGCATTCAACCCTGGCATGATGGAAACAAATATGCAGAAAGAGATCCGTGTCCAGAAAAAAGATGATTTTTTATTTGTCGATAAATTCCTGAATGCAAAAGAACACGGTTTGGTTGGAGACCCTGATGAGGTTTCAAGGAAATTGATTAATCTGCTTTGGATGGATAAGTTTCCGGATGGAGAAGTGATAAATGCAGCGGATTTATAAATCTTTTAAGTTATTAATTAACAAAATGATATTGTGCCTTTTATTTGGGAATTTCAGTAATTTTAATTCGTTTCATAACTGATTCATATTATATTATAACATTAGCATACTGGCACAACTCTGTGACAGGTTAACAGGTAATGTAGAGACAGGATTATCATTGTGATCATATCGAAATATGAGTGATGTCCATATACCGCCATTATCATTTTTGGGTTGATATAAACTAATAATCATTTACAGAATTCAATGAAATTTTCTCATCTTCATAGTCATACACAATTCAGTATGCTCGATGGAGCAGCGAACATTAATGATATGATTCAAAAAGCCAGGGCCAATAATATGCCGGCTGCCGCTATTACGGATCATGGTAATATGTTTGGTGTTCCTCAATTTGTGAATGAGGCACAGAAGAATGAGATCAAACCCATTATCGGATGTGAATTTTATATCACTCCGGAATCGATGGACGATCGGCAGAACAGGGAACGTTATCATCAGGTACTCCTGGCTAAAAACATGAAGGGATACAGAAACCTCGCTAAGTTGTGTTCCCTGGGATATGTTAAAGGCCTTTATTACAAGCCGAGGATAGATAAAAAGGTGTTAGCCGAAAATTCGGAAGGATTGATTGCCACAACCTGTTGTATTGCTTCTGAAATCAATCAAACAATTATTAAAAAGGGTGAAGACAGTGCTCGAAAATTGTTTGAATGGTATCTGAATATTTTCGGGGATGATTATTATATCGAGTTGCAACGGCATAACCTGGGTGATCAAAACCTGTGTAATGAAGTTCTTTTGCGCTGGAGTAAAGAATACGGTGTCAAAATAATTGCCACTAACGATAGTCATTATGTCAATAAGGAAGACTCGGAAGCACATGATATTTTGCTTGCCCTGCAGACAAATGCTGATCTGAACGATCCGAAGCGGTTTCGCTTTACTGACGATCATAATAATCTGAATCCGGAATTTTATCTGAAATCTCCGGACGAGATGGAAGATTTATTCAAGGATGTCCCAGAGGCTATTGATAATACAAATGAAATTGTTGATAAAGTTGAGGATATAAAGCTCAGTTCAGAGCTGTTATTGCCGACATTTCGTTACCCTTCTGAATATAAAAGTATGGATGATTATTTACGTCATCTAACCTATGAAGGGGCTAAAAAGAAGTATGCGGAATTAACGTCTGATATAACCGGGCGGATAGAGCATGAGCTCAACATTATCAAGACAATGGGTTTTGCCGGTTATTTTCTTATCGTTCAGGGTTTTACCAGTGAAGCCCGAAAACGTGGCGTTTTTGTTGGACCCGGCCGGGGTTCGGCGGCAGGAAGTGTTGTCGCTTATTGTATCGGTATTATCAATATAGATCCGATGAAATATGATCTGCTGTTTGAGCGGTTTCTGAATCCCGAGCGGGTGAATCCACCTGATATTGATATAGATTTTGATGATGTGGGTCGTCAGGCTGTAATCGATTATGTTGTTGAGGAATACGGCCGTGAAAATGTCGCCCAGATTGTAACATACGGAACGATGAAAGCCAAAACTGCTATTCGGGATGTTGGGCGTGTGTTAGGCGTGCCGCTCGTAGAAGTAAACAGGATTGCCAAATTATTTCCCGAACGACCCGGGCTGGACACTTTTGATAAAGTACTAAATCCAAAAAAAAATCCGGATACCTATCATGAGTTAAAGGAATTGTTTGAAAGCCCGGATCCGAGTGTTCGTAAAATGATGCGGTTTGCCAAAACGCTTGAAGGCTCAGCCCGGCAGACAGGCATTCATGCAGCTGGTGTGATTATTGCACCTGGCAGGGTTTACGATTATGTACCGGTAGCATTATCGAAAGAAAAGGATGTCATTACACAATATGACGGTCCGAATGCAGAAATGTGCGGCCTGCTTAAAATGGATTTCCTGGGTCTGAAGACGTTGTCAATTATTAAAACGGCCATAAAATATGTAAAAGGGAATCACGGAAAAGAATATAATCTGGATAATATACCTCTTGATGATGAGAAGACATTTGAGCTTTATCAGAAGGGGGAAACCGTAGGTACATTTCAGTTTGAGTCGGATGGTATGCGCAAGTATCTCAAGGAATTACAACCGACTTGTATCGACGACCTGATTGCTATGAACGCGCTTTATCGTCCGGGACCAATGCAGTTCATTCCCGAATATATTGCTTGCAAGCAGGGAATGAAGGATGTTGAATATCCGCATCCAAGTCTGGAACAAGTGTTGAAACCGACATATG